>CALBXV010000215.1 GCA_937890045.1 uncultured archaeon | reverse complement strand
TGGAGCTGGAGTATTTTTAGCTGAAACTAAAAGACAATTTAAGGATTTAATTAAACTGGCTGAAATAACTTCAAAAAGTTATAATATTATAGTTCAAGAGTTTATAAAGGAATCTTTTGGTAGGGATATTAGAGCATTTGTATTGAATGGAAAAGTTATTGGTTGTATGATGAGACAGGCAACAGATGATGATTTCAGAGCAAACATTACAAGAGGTGGTGAAGGTATTCCATATCAAATAGATGAAGAAATAGAATGGTTAGGTGGGGAATGTGCAAGGTTGTTGGGGTTAGATATAGCAGGAGTTGATTTGTTATTCCATAATGGTGGATATGTAATATGTGAGGTCAATTCTTCTCCAGGATTTGAAGGAATGGATAGTTATACCAAGACAAATATTGCAGAACAAATAGTACATTATATAAGATTAAGGTTAGGTATTATAGAATCCCCAAAACCAAAATTAACAAGATTTTTAGAAGATGGAGATGAAGATGAAAAAAAGTGAAGGTATGACAAAGATTACAGCTTATACATTTGCTACTATTTTAGTAGTAGGGACGATGGGGATATTTGGATTGATTTTTAGTATTCCATTTTGGGCACTGTGGAATTGGTTAATGCCAATAATCTTTGGGCTTCCGAAAATTACATTAGTTCAGGCGTTTGGATTATCGTTATTTATTTTTCTTATTAAGTCACAGAAATTAGATTATAAACCAAAGAAAGATATTGATGAAAACAATTCAAGTATTCCACGTAGACCAGAACAAGAAGATTTGTCGTTTCAAGATGTTGTTGATATAGTGTCTAAAAAATATCAGGCATAATATAAGAGAAAAATTAAAAAAATTTCTATTTATCCACAAAACGGAGACTATTTATTATGGACGTAGAGAAGGTCTTAGAATTATTAGAACAAGCTCTTGAATTTCAAGAGTGGAGTAAAGTTGAAGAAGTAACAGAAATGATTAGAATGGAATATGAAGATCCATTTACTGAATATGAGAACGACCAAGATTTATCAGATGATGCTGATAAGTTATGGGGCTGAATTGGGATCGACATATGTTATTTGATAATAAAGTGCAAGTGGAGTTTGAGTACGACTTACTACAAAAGACTCACAACCAAAATGGCGATAATTCGCTAAAAGGGTTGGTAATTGATTGGCATATTTTTGATAATGATGGAACTGGAAACGGCGAAGTCATTCCAGCATATGTTGATTCTTATCAACCGACTTACGCTTACGCATAAGTCTCTGAGTTGTCTAACACTTGGATATAAAAGAAGTTAGATGATCACTCGTTAATGATTAGAGTATAAACGAATCATCAGTTACCGTATCTGAGCAAAACGGACATAGTGGGTTTGTTGGTATCCTACTCATTTGGAAACCAACTAAAACTTGTAAATGACTTTATTATTGGGAACATTTGGACGCGGGTTCGACTCCCGCCGGCTCCACTAAGAATTGATATGACAAATGATAAGTTATATATTTATATTTAACAAATGAAGGAGTAGCAATGAAAGGTAGTTTACACATGCCAATGGCATTCGTTGTTTTGATTACACTGTTTAACAGTTTTTTTTCTATTAATATTTTGGAAGATAACAAAAGAGTTTATTCTGAAGAAATAGAAATATTAGTAAATCAAAACAAAGAACTGCGGTTTGAATTAAATGAATTTCTTAAATATGGTATAGTAGTAGATGTTACTATGTACCAACCAGTATATCCACAAACAGATAGAACACCAAACATTACAGCTGACGGAACTCATATTCGTATTAGTAGAGCATCAGATTATAAGTTTGTAGCTTTATCTCGTAATCTATTAAAACGGTGGGGTGGCCCATTTGATTATGGAGATTACATTTTAATCAAAGGAACTCCAGGTGAAGTCAAAGATGGAATATATCAGGTAAAAGATACTATGAATTCCAAATGGGTTAATATGGTAGATATACTTGAATCGACAGATGTTAAACCATATAAGTATGCAAATGCTCAAATTTTTAAGACAACATCGTGGACATTACAATAAAGGGTTTTATTATTGAAGTTTTACTATGAACGTAGTAATCTATTAGAATCAAATATTAATATAAATTTTGAAAGACTTCTTTGGATGGATGATAAACAAACATCCGATTGGATAGAGTCTCTTC
>CALBXV010000214.1 GCA_937890045.1 uncultured archaeon | reverse complement strand
CTGTATCGTTAGGGAAAACAGGAACTGCTGAAAAGGTGTGAACACCTGTTGTGGTAGCTGTTCCAGATATTTCAACATTAGCATTTATATCTACAAGAGTTGCATTAAGTTCGATTTCATCAGTTGCATTGATGTCAAGTATTGCATTAGAAGGAGCATTAATATATTGTGACGCATCATTGAATTGCAACGCCATTGTGCTATTCAAAAGAATACCAGTGTCGGCAACATGTGTTAATGTTACATCTTGGTCATTACCAAAATAAATTATTCCACCGTCAGCAAGATATAAATCGGACCACTCAAGTGACGTAGAACCTAATGCTTGACCATCAGCAGAAGTTGGAACATTACTACCAAATCCTGAAGCTGTACCACTATTTGTGATTGTCGCACCTGAATCAATAGTCAGAGTTGAACCTGATAAAACATTAAAATTATTTGCAGTAAACTTAAAGTCATCTGCACCAGCAATTTCTATATCAATTCGATCATCTGTATCAGCTGTGATACTCGTATCACCATCAGCATCAATAATTAATTTAGTCCCGTTTATATCAGGATTCTGAAATACTTGATATTGTTGTTGGGATACATTTGAAAATCCGATATAAGGCATTTTATGTTATCTCCATAATTGATAAACAAACATCAACTGCACCAGTTCCGTAAACTTTAAATAAATCCGTAGTTTGAAGAACAATTTTATTACCAGCCATAAGTTCTAAACTTGAGTTGCCTGGGATTGGTGTAGTAGTTACAAGTTCTACATCAGCATTTGTTTCCGTATCACTTGTATCGGAGGAAACTGTTACCGTACAATTAATAGAATTTGCTGTAGTATTTCCAATCATACATCCTAATACAATTGCCGTTGTACTACTTGGAACTGTATATACTGTAGCAAGAGTTGTTACTCCAGCTTTGGTTTTTAATTTAAATGTATTTGCCATATTTCTATCCTAAAGCTATTGCTAATGCTGTTGCATCGCCAGCCGATAAGGCTGTTACTAAACTTAAATCCATTCGTTTAAGGGTACCACCATCACTAACCATTAATTCATCTGTAGTAGCAAGACCACTGGTAAGTGCGGTAAGTCCACTAATTACGTTGTTGTTAAGCATGCTCCCTTCAACTGCTGTAGAAGCAATAGTTAAAGCACCATTCGTTGCGATTGTAGCGTCACCTGAAATCACTACTGGGTTGAAATTTGTACCATCAGCAATCAGCGCAGCACCACTGGTATTTGTGGTCATAGTAATATCATCACCAGTAACAGTTAAATCACCACTAATTTCTACGTTACCATTAATATCAATTGTTGTTGCGTTAATTTCTATTTCAGTATCAGAAACTAGATCAAGCACACCATCTGCTGATTGAAATATGTATGTGCCACTATCTCCAAATTGTAATTGGTCAGTAGAAGATAAAAGTACTCCTGTATCAGCGACATGAGTTAAGGTAACATCTTGATCATCACCAAAATAAATTACACCACCATCAGCAAGATACAAATCACTCCATTCAAGAGAAGTAGAACCTATAGCAGCACCATCACTTGAAGTTGGAAGAATATCAGAACTAAATTTATTCGTTAAAGAAATACCAGTGACATCAGAAACCAAGTTATTAAACTCGATTCTAAAATCTTCTAAACTATTTGTCGGTACTACTGAACTTGCAGCTAATGCCATAGTAAATCCTCGTTCTATTTATACTTTATATTTATAATGTTTATTACTATACATTTGGATAATTTATAGTAATATTATCGTCTGTTGCGAGTTCAAATCTAAATCTTCCGCCCGCATCTGTGGAAGAACCATCTGTTCCGTTTAATAATATTGCACCATCCGATTCATCTTCCAAATCTAATGCACCATACTCAGAAATCAGAATATCAGCTGACCTTGTAATTGGTTGCAAGGTAGAATTAAGATAATTTTGAAATGGTATTGTTCCATCATTAATCTTATCTTCAACTATTACTCTGTCACTCTCTAATTCTAATTTATTATTATTTCCAAATCCAGTTCTGCTTTCAAGAAGTATGTTATCTCCATGAGAACCAGAAGCAGTTGTTTCATTTTCTTGCATAAAGAAACCGCTCTCGTTACTCTCTTCTAAAATTATTGCCGTCTGTTTTACTGGTGTTGAACCACCTGTAGGTCCAAGGCCATCATCTATATGAGAATCCAGAACAAGTAATGATGGTCTGACAATATCCGATAGAGTAAAGGAATCGTATTGAACCACACTCTCTCCAATAATTTTATGTCCAGCACCCGTACTGGAACTATCTACACCGTTAAGAACTAAAGTATCACCCGCATTTTCTGAAACTTCTGCAACTATATTCTCACCCCCATTTGAACCATCTGAATCAGTTCCATTCAAAATAATTTTATCGGCAGAAGTTCCTATCCAACCTGTCGTTGCTTGCTCTAATATAATGACACTAAATTCTGCTACTATAGTATGATTAGAATAATTCCCAATATTCTCAAAGGTGAAACTAGCATCATTATTAGGATCAGCTGCATCTTCCAGAATAAAGTTTTCTCCAGCATCTATAGCATATTCACCTCGTATTGTTTCATCGGGCCCATGACCTGTAGTGGTGGTTAGTGCTTGTTGAAAATTATCAGCATCTACCAAAAGATATCCACTTGTTGCAGTTCCTTTTTCTAATTCAAATTTTGCTACAGGATTATGGAAGGGATTCCTTGCGAGTGTTACCAAACCAGTTGATAGATGCCTTGGGGTGGATTGTGGAATGTGTATCTTTGTTGTAACAAAAGAGACAAGGGAAACATCGTGATTTGGGCCGCCACCCTTGAAAGAAGTTTCAAGTTGTTGCGAGCCGCCATCCTCATTTAACAATGAAGTTAATACTTGATTTCCTTGTAGACCAATTTTAGTAAGAGTTACACCAGAAGAGGCATCTTCCAGTTCCATAGAATCTCCAGCGTTGGTAGAAGAAGAATCTGTACCATCCAGAAGAATATCACCCCCTGCATCTGTCCTTGTCACATGGTCACTATCTTCACTACTGTTCATAACTATATTCGCTGTAACCACTACAGATTTTTCCGATACAATTCTGTCATTGGCATTTGAGGAAGAAGAGTCTGTACCATTAAGAGTAATAATACCATTACCACCAGCTCCAGTGTCAACACCATCCTCAAGGTGAATACCAACAAAGTCGTCAAAATGGAATAATGGGATTTCTTCTAAAGCATAAGAACCAGCATTAGAATAACCTTCTACAATAATCTGATCCGTTGCATTAGTAGAGGAAGAATCTGTACCGTCCAGAACAATATTATCCCCTGCATTAGTCCCTGCTCCATCCGTTCCACCATGCTCAATTGCAACCTCAAAGACTTCTGTACCATCAAGGATAACAGAGTCGCCCTCAACTTTAATATCTTCAGACTCCTCTAATACTATATGTTCTTCAAATGCACCATCGACAATATCCACAACACCAAGACGCCGTTGTGTTGCTTCAGCGAATAGAATTTTAAAGGTAGAAGCAAGTATCGGTGAGAACTTATCTTCTGGTGCAGTAACACCAAGGCCACTATACCAACCACCACCAAGAGAAGACCCTGCATTTGTAATTGCTGCAGAAATAGAACTCTGTACTTTAACTTTACCGAATACTGCCCAACCAGCTGGATGGACTGCCTTCTTTAATTGATCCAGATATGTTGCTGCACCAAATCCAGTTTCTACTTCATAGGAGAACTGTTGATAATAATACGAATCTTGTATTCGATTTAAATCTTCACCAATAAGACTTGCAATGTTTGTACCATAAGACTTAGCAGTTTCCGTAGTGGTTGCAATTGCAGAGGTTCCCTTTCCAATATTAGCTTTAACGATTGTTCCTGTCGCCCCGTCAGAATCCGTGATAGTAGTTGGATACGGATTTGCGGCAGTTGCATCAGCAAAGAAATCTATTGCATCCTCATTAATAAGATCATCACCAATATTTGTAGTGTCGGAATCTGTTCCGTTAAGTTCTACAACACCAGAAGCAGTTTCTATATCATGTAGAAGTTTAGCATTCTCATTTTCTACAGAAGTTCCAGAATCCTCATT
>CALBXV010000213.1 GCA_937890045.1 uncultured archaeon | reverse complement strand
TCAAATATGGCTAATGTGGGTGGAATAACTAAAGGATTTGAGCAGCAGAAAGATAAATTGATGGAAGCATTAAAACAATCACGAGCAGCATATGACCTTGGTATGGAACAAGCACAACTAGGATATGAAATTGATGTGTATGGTGAGCAAGACCGACAAGAACAAGGATTCTATGATGATATAGCGGGAATCATACAAATGAAGCAGGGTTAATAATGGCATTAAACATTACATATGAAAGAAGTGCTTTAGCTGATTTTGCAGCAGATCTTCCTAAGCTATTACTTCAATATCAACTGACATTAGCTTCCTGGGAGCGTGAGGAAAGTATTAGACGCAAAGAAAGACAGCTGGATAGGGAAGAAGATACCAGGAGAATTGAGCTTAATCTTCTTTTTGATCAAAGAGGGGAGACAAGGGCTGAACGTAAGGCACTTGAACGTGCTTTGGAAGAATTAGATACTACGCATAGTAGCCTTTTCGGTATTACTGAAGAGGATAGTACAAGTGCATCTAAAGACGTAGTTGGTACTTTAACAGAAAGATTGGATATAGAAATATCTAATGAAACAGAAAAAATTGAGGCTTTAGAGGAACAAATTGATACTAAACGTTATGAAATAGCAGATATAAACAAAATGCTGGGCAGTCTTGCTTCTATAAGTAAGGAGTATGGAGATCCAGCAATATTTGATTTTCCAGATGTTACTCGTGAAAGACTTGCTGAGACTTATGGTATACCAGTAGAATTAGTAGGACGTTATCTAAAAGAAAATCCTTCAGCATTTAATCAAGCATTAATGGACTCATGGAATAGACAATTAGTCGTAAGTGAAGCTCAAATAGGAGATATTGAATATCAAGAAGAAAAACGTGAGTTTGCAGATAAGACAACAATAGTAAAGAATTTATTAGTAAATAGTCCGTATGTAAGAAAAATAGGAGCTCTTGTTACAGAATATGCAGATGATCTTGAGGGATTGCCTGAAGCTATGATGGGTTTAAAACTTTCGACTGAAGATCTTCCAAAAGGAGTCAATATAGCAACATTTTTAAATGAGCCTGGAACAGAAACAGAGAGGTTTGCTACTATGGACGATATTTATCAGTCTATTGCGAGTTTTAAAGGAGATAAACCAGATTATATGGGTCTTTTTAAATTTGTTAATAATTTGAAAGAAACATATGATGATCAGCCTGATAGACAAAGAAAAGAAGAATTTAGACAATTTACACTGGATCTATTTAATATTGATTTAACTAAGTCAGATAAATTTATGTTTGAAGATTATGATCCTGGAAAAAGGGAGGATGTTATAAAGGATTTTACTCCAGAATCAGTTACATCTTATACCTTTAAGCAACAAGGACTCTATAAAACTAAATTCTTTAAAAAGAACAAGGATATAAAACGAATATTTAAGGGATACTACAAAGATTTAAGCGACAAAGAAGTAATAGAGAAGATAAAAGTATTGTATGATTCTTTACCAAATAATCCAAAGAGTAAAAAAAGATCGTTAACGGTAGTCAGAAAGATAAGAAGTAAATTAGTAGATGCAGGACACGAAATAGTTAAGCTTGATGATATAGAGAGCAACTCAGGAAATGCAGTTAGAATGGCAATACCATTGGCAAATAAATTTAAAGTAGCAAGAGCTTTGCTTGAAGAGCAGGGTATTTCTATAGATGTTGAAGATTCTTATAGAAGATGGGAAGTTCAAAAAAAGGCATATGACAAATGGATAGCAGGTGGAAAAGTAGGTCCAAAAGTTGCACATCCAGATACATCGTTTCATACCATAGGATATGCATTTGATTTAGCACAGACCAATGATATGAAGAGGGAAGAAGTATTTGCAGCACTAAGAAAAGTAGGATTAAAACAGCATCCTGGTGAATGGTTTCATTGGTCACTAGAAGATTTAAAATAATAGGAGAGTAAAATGGGAAATGATACAACCGCAGCAATAGGATCTTTAGATACGCTTGAATCTGTATTCGATGCAGATTGGTTTGATGATGAATTTGACACTCTTGAAACTACAGCAATAGAATCTACGAGACAGATCGTTTCTGGTAGTGATGGATTACCTGGGTATGATACTCAAGATGTAGAAGAAGAACCTAAGTCAGAAATAAGTCCAGAGATTGTAGACAGAATACTTCCAGCAGTTGCAATAGGTGCAGGTGAACTGATAAAATATGCATTTAAAAAGGGTCCAAGCTTTCCTGAGGGCTGGAGTCAGAAAATGAGAAAGCTTGGAACAAAAGGAGTTGCCTATACTATGGCTTTAGATGCGTACAGTCTGACAAAAGATACTTTTGAATCATATAATGTAAGACCTGGTTTTGCTATGGCTGGTGGTGCAGTAGCTGGAGGCACGGCATATAAAGGATCTCAAGCTCTTTTCAGATTATCTATTAATATGGCTAATAATATTAAGGTAGGTATGGCTTCTACTGCCATGGAAAGAGTAATGCGTGAGGCTTCTGAGGAAGTATATAAAGAGATTATGGAAAAAGGTGGAAAATTGGCAAGTCGTTCTGCTGCAGCCCAAGCATCAGCAAGACTATTTGCCGCTGATGCAGCAGAAGAAGCTAGTAAGAGGGTTTTTACTGTGATTAAACAACGCCTTGGAAAAGACGGAGCCAAGCATCTAGACGATGTACGCAGACAACTTTTAAAGCCTAGCATAGCTATGAAAGTTGGTAAGTTTTTAGGAAAACGTGCTCCTGCTATTGCTGGTAAATTAACTGTAAGTGCAGGTGCTTTTGCAGTTCCAGAACCTGTTTCTAGTGTCTTAGGAGCTTTTGGAGTTGCATGGACTGCTTATGATGTGTTTAATCTGATGCAAGAAATGCCAGATCTCTATAATATAATATTTGAGGAGCCAAAACCTGTAGGATCTGATGAAGGGGCTTATTTTACTACACAGAAGGATTCAGGAGGTACTATTGAGGATCAGATTATAAGAGACTTGGTAGAAATGGAAGGAGTATCTCCATTTGATCAGCATCCCGTAAATACTAGAAGATAGCAATAAGGATATTGAAAT
>CALBXV010000212.1 GCA_937890045.1 uncultured archaeon | reverse complement strand
TATTTAATTTAATATGCTCGGATTAATTTTAGCTCTTTGTTCAGCTATTTTTTTTGGTTTTCATACAGTTATACAAAGACGTAGTCTGCTCACTTCTAATACCTATACTGGAGTTATAACTTCATTATTTATTGGTTTATTATTATTTATTCCTATTTTACTTATTACTGGAGATATTTTTACATTAACTTCTCTTTCTATATTTGATTTTGTAATGATTGGTATTGCAGGTATATTTCATTTTGTAGGGGGTAGATCTTTATTATATGAAGGAATTCAAAAAATAGGATCAAATAGAACTACACCTGTTCTCTCTTCTAGTATTATCTTAACTATGATTCTCAGTAATCTAGTTTTATTAGAAAAAATAACTACTGGATTACTATTAACTGTTTTTATTATAATAGTTGGAATAATTTTTGTATCATCAAGTAAAAATAACGATTCTAGTATCACTTCTGTTAATTTCTATAAAGGAATATTCTATGTTTCATGCGCTGTCTTTTTAGTTGCTGTTTCAAACATAATTGTAAAAATTTGGTCTCCATCTTTCTCTTCGCCAGTATTAGCAGTTTTTCTATCTTATGTTTTTGCTTTGATTGTTTATTTTCCATCAGGTAAATTAATTAAAAATCTCGGAGTAATTAAAATTAAAACTCCAAATACTTATATTTATTTGATTATTGCTGGTGTAACTGTTAGTTTAGGGCAATTATGTAGATACTTTTCTTTATATATGCTTCCAGTAACTACTGTTATACCTTTAATAGGTTCTTTTCCATTTTTTACTATAATCTTTTCTTATACTCTTAATAGAAATTTGGAAAATTTTGGAATAAAACTAATTCTTGGTTTAATTCTAATATTTGTTGGAATTAGTACTTCTTTTATTATAAATATTTAAATTATCATTAACTTTTTTATTAATAATTAATTTATATTATTTACATATGTATAAAATTAGAGCTCATTTAATTATTTCAGGTACTGTTCAGAATGTTATGTTTCGTTATTCTACTAAAAAAGAAGCTGATAAATTAAATTTAACAGGTTATGTTAAAAATTTGTTAAATGATGAACTAGAAATTATTGTAGAAGGTAAAGATGATGTTGTTAAAAAATTAATTTATTGGGCTCAGTCAGGTCCTGAATTTGCTAAAATAGATAATTGTGTTATTAATTATCTTCCTTATCAAAACGAATTTACTGAATTTCTTATAATTTACTAAATTTTCTTATTAACCTTGAAAAGCTTTATCTAGGTATAAATTGTGGAAAATATTATACAATGACTAAGAAAATTGCAGTAATTAATGGAGATGGCGCCGGTCCTGAATTAGTACAGGCGATGCTAAATGTTCTGAAAGCTACTGATACAAAAGCTGAATTTATTATGTGTGAGGCAGGATCAGAATGGTGGGAAAAAAATGGTGGAGATAGCTATTTTCCAAAAGAAACTTGGAATGCTATGGAAGAATCTGATGTATGTTTTAAAGGTCCTACTACTACTACTCCTACACCTGGAACGCCAAAAAGTGTAGCTGTTACTATTAGACAACATTTTGATCTATATGCTAATATTCGTCCAATTAAAACTTTTACAAATCATGTTGGACCATTAGGTGAAGTAGATTTTATATGTGTAAGAGAGGCAACTGAAGGTCTTTACACTGGAATTGAATATCAACTTAGTGATGATGTTAGTATCGCTATTAGGAAAATAACTAGAAAATCATGTGAAAGAATAGCAAAACAAGCATTTGAAATAGCTAAAAATAAGAATTGGAAGACAGTAGTTCCATTATATAAAGCTAATATTCTGAAAATTACTGATGGCATGTTTTTTGATTCTGTAAAAAAAATTGGATCTGACTATCCTGATATTGCGATAGAAGATTATTTTATAGATAATTTTGCTCAACAAATTGTTAAGAATCCACAAAGATTTAATCAAAGTGTTGTTCTAAGTACTAATCTTTTTATGGATGTAATATCTGAGGAATGTGCTGGATTAATTGGCAGTATTGGTTGTGTTTATTCTGGTAATTATGGTGATAATTATGCTATGTTTGAACCCGCTCATGGAAGTACTCCTAAATATACAGGTCTTGATAAAGTAAACCCTACCGCGACTATATTATCTGGAGCTTGGATGCTAGATTATATTGATGAAAAAAATAATAGTAAATTAATTTTTGATGCTGTAAATCATGTTATTACTGAAGGAAAACATGTTACTTATGATCTAAAAGGTAATTCCAAACTTTCTGAAATGTCTAATGCTATTATTGATCAAATTAACAAAACACTAAAATAATTTAATAATTCTATTTTGTTTTCTTTAAAGCTTGATAAATAATATTAATTGTTTCATCTATTGTTTCATCATCATGCGCCTCTGAGATAAACCAATGTCCAGTTGCTTTTGGATATGTCCAAACACCACTATTTCTTAATTCACTACTGAATTCTTCATATTTTTTATGATCGACTTTATTTAATTCTCTACATGATTCTATTTGATCTAATTTAGTAAAAAATAGCTGAAAAACTGATTCATGTCCCTGAATTATTGCTTCTATTTTTAAATCTTGAATTGAATTCTTTATTCCTTTAATTAATCTATTTCCTTGTTTATGTATATAATCTAACGCGCCTTCTTTTAGATGATTTATAGTAATATTTGAAGCAGTAATACATAAAGGATTGGCATTAAATGTTCCTAGATGGATTACTTTATCGTCATTTAATATATTCATTATTTCTTCTTTAGCCATTATTGCGCTAATTGGTAATCCACTGCCCATAGCTTTACCTGTTATACAAATATCTGGAATAACTTTGTAATATTCTTGAGCACCACCTAATGCAACTCTAAAACCTGTTACTATTTCATCAAATATTAATAATATGTTATTTTCATTACATATTTTTCTTAGTATTTGTAAATATTTTTGTGTTGGAGGTATTACTCCACAACTACAAACTATAGGCGCTGTAATAATAGCTGCAATTTCATCTTTATTTTTTAATACTATTTTTTCAATTGATTCCACACTATTCCATTCTGCTATTAAAATATCATCTAATACTTTTTCTGGTATTCCTTTAGATTCTGCAACCTTAAATGGATTATCTTTTGGACCACCAATTTTATCATATGACCATGCAGTAATAAAATAATCAATATCTCCATGATATTGCCCTTCAAATTTTATGATTTTATTCTTATTTGTAAAACCTCTTGCCATTCTTATAGCGTGAATTACTGCTTCAGTACCTGTTGAGGAGAATCTAACCATTTCTGCACTTGGAATAATATTTGTTATATTTTTTGCTAATTCAATAGTTAACGGTATTTCACTCCAAAATATCGTGCCTTTATCTAATTGTTTTTTGACTCCCTCTATGACTATTTTTGGATTATGACCAAGAATTAAAGGTCCAGCAGCTAAATAATAATCAATGAATTTGTTACCATCAACATCGTATATTCTTGATCCAACTCCTTTATCTATAAAAATTGGATGTGGTTTAAATGTAGA
>CALBXV010000211.1 GCA_937890045.1 uncultured archaeon | reverse complement strand
TAGGTGATATAATCGCTTATCACAATGAAACTACTGTTGATTGGTTGGGAGTATTTGGACAGGGTAATTATACTTCGGGTCCACTCTCAGCTTATGGTATGTTAGGACTATCTCAAATCGCATACACTTATCAAGATCATTTCACAGTTGCTGATGAAGTAATTGGTCATGGTGATCCTATTTCTACTGTACAGTGGAAAGGTGGAGCGATGTACGATGTAACTGATAATGTTAGTGTGTACGGCAACTTTGGTATTGTTGAAAAACCACCCATTATGGATAATGTAATTTATTTTGATGGAACGGTTGCTTCAGACCCTGCAAACGAACAGTTTGTAAGTGCAGAAGCAGGAGCTAATTATAGTGCTAGAAATGTGGTAGTTAAAGTTAGTGCATACAATACAGATTGGAAAGATAGAAATCTTACCAAAGCTGTAACGAGTGGACAAGGTAGCTCAGGTGATACTGATGTTATTTTTCTTACAGGTATAAACCAGAAACATAAAGGTGTTGAAGTAGAAGCTTTAGCCAACCTTAGTAGCTTGGTTAGTGTAAATGCCTCAGTAAGTGTTGGTAACTGGACTTTTGTTGGTGATGCAGACGGCAATTATCAAGAAGATGAGTACAATGAAGAAGGTCAAGTTGTTGGACAAACAACTACATCTTATTCTTATGCATTGGATGGTTTGAATGTGGGTGATCAACCTCAAACA
Source organism: uncultured archaeon (assembly GCA_937890045.1). The sequence continues at coordinate 1,259 of CALBXV010000211.1, read as the reverse complement.
GCTTATGTTGCAGGTATTACACTTAAACCACTGAAAGGACTTAGACTACAAATACTGAATAGTATATATGATAACAATTATAGTGATTGGAGTCCTAATGCACGTGAGTATGATGGTTCAGATGCAGATGCTGACAGAGAACAGGTATGGAAAGCCCCTGGATATTCCAGAATGGACTTACATGCTACATACGACTTACCAAGAATCGGTGGGTTGAATCTACAAGCATTTGCTCACGTATTTAACGCATTAGATGAAACATATGTACAAGATGCAGTAGATCATAGTCAGTATAATAGTTATGGAGATAAAGTACACGCCGCACATAACGCAGAAGTATTTCTTGGAATTCCAAGATATTACAATGCAGGCATTACTTTAAGATTCTAAGAGATAATAAATTGTGGGGGTGGGTGAAAACTCACCCTACTCCCACTTTTTTACTTAAATGCAAAAAATAGGTTTTACTTGTGGAACATTTGATTTATGTCATTATGGGCATATTATTATGCTTGCAGAATGTAAATCTCAATGTGATTATTTAGTTGTAGCTGTTCAAGAAGATCCTACTGTAGATAGATTATATAAAAATATGCCAATTCAAACATTAGGTGAACGATTAGAGTTGGTTAGGGCTGTAAGATATGTTGATGTAGTACTACCATATAATACAGAAGATGAGTTATATCAACTATTACAATCCATAAAAATAGATGTACGATTTGTAGGTGAAGATTGGTATGGAAAGAAAATAACTGGTGATGATTTGGGTATACCTATTATATTTAATTCCAGAACACATTCATATTCAACTACTGAATTGAGAGAAAGAATAAAGAATGGGATGTAGTCTAATGGCAAGACACTTGACTGTTAATCAAGGCGATGGTGGTTCGAGTCCACCCGTCCCAGCCGACATAAGGCCGATTCGTCTAATGGTTAGGACTCCAGGTTTTCAACCTGGCAATAGGAGTTCAATTCTCCTATCGGCTTCTGGGGCTGTAGTTCAGTTGGGAGAACGCCTCCCTTGCACGGAGGAAGTCGCAGGTTCGAGTCCTGTCAGCTCCACTTAATATGTATGTTGAAAATTTTTACGGGATTTGATCTATATTGTTCCTTTTCGGTAATTAGATCAATAATAAATATAGTAAATAATGAAAAAAACTTGAAAAAAAAGCTTGACTTTCACATATTTTATTCGTAAGATCAGATATGACGGGACTTATTAAGACTAAATCAGGTAAGAAGTTCGTGTTTAG
>CALBXV010000210.1 GCA_937890045.1 uncultured archaeon | reverse complement strand
TGTCAAATGGATTAAGGGCTATCTTAGAAAATTGGATGAGCGACAATCTGACCTTACGAAACAGGTGGCGTGGCTTCGCGGACTGGGTTCGCTTGTTGGTGTTATTCTTGGTTCTGTTCTTGCTCTGGTTAGTAGTGTAGTATTTGGAGGTAACTAAAATGACGAATGAATGTGATTGCGAAAATTGTGAATGTGAGAATTGCGAGTGCAAATGAGCAACAAGAACCAAGAATTTGGAAATATGCTTGGTGGATTCATAGGGATGCTCTGTGTGTTTGCTATTGGGATGTTCTTTTATGAAGGATGTAGTTGGAGAAGTGAGAATGGGCCAGACAATATACTCAGCCCTGAAGAAGAAAAGAAAACTGAAGAACCGTCTGCGCATGGGTTCTTACATAAGGACTTTGACGCAGCAGCGTGGATATTATATAAATAGGAGATGGCATGATAGAAATAATAGTAGAAAACTGGGAATACGTTCTTATTGCTATTCTAGCAATAGATAAGGCCGTAGCTCTCAGCCCAACAGAGTGGGATGATCTGATATGGACATCCGTTAAAAAGTCAATCTATAAAATAACAGGAAAGGAGTAATACAATGTTAAGTAGCTTCAGAATCGTATCTAAGTTCGTTAGGAGACTTGTTGCAAAGAAAGGAATGGCAGATGCCGTTATTGAATTTGCTGAGTTTGCTGCGTCCGTTACTAAGAGTAAAGAAGATGATAAAGTTGTGGCGAAAGTTAAGAAGGCTATGGCCTCAGCTTCTCCAAAGAAAAAATCATCTAAAAAGTAGTATGGCATATGCCAAAGAAAATACACAGACTAGTAAACTTTGAGGGAGGAGTGAATGAAAGCTCTGACCCTAGAGATATTGAAACTAATGAGGTTATACAATCTGATAATGTAGTTGTTGATGAATTGGGTAAGCTTAAGCTTATTGGAGAAGTTTCATCTACGGCTATTACAACATTCTCTAGTCAGTCTATAGAGCCTGGGTTCGGTCTTTTCTCATATTCCACAGATAGGGACAATGCAGGCAATCTGAATCATACAGATTGGATTACAATGTTAAATGTTGCCGATGGCAATGTAGACCTTAGACATACAACATCAGGATCATCTGCTGTAATTACAGACAAATTAGACCTAGGTGGGAATAATGATAATGTTAGAGGTTCCTTCTATTTTGCTGATGGTGTATTAAGAGGTACTGACTCAAACTTTGCTGCTGCTAGGAATGCTAATACACAGTGGTATGGATATACTGATGCCAAGCTCTTTCATACAACTGATAGGGACACTGACAATGGAACTCCTATTCATTCAATAAGCAGATGGACTGGAACGGATGCTTCCCTCAAGAAATTAACTGATATGAGTACACCAGTTACATTTGAATTGTATGACGCAGGTGCTACTAATCCAAGTGCAACTCAAATAACAAACAGGAAGAATAGAATTGTCTTGGCTTATTGGAAGTTTGATAATGGAGATTGGAATGGGGATTATCAGTTTGGTTTTACTCCTGTTTATGTGGGAGATCAGGAAGGCCCAATGGATATACATGAAACACAGACAATAACTTGTGCAGACCATAAGGTTTTATTTCAGGTGTATATCCAGAATGCGGATTCAGCGACTGTCGCAGCAGGAGATGCACACATTCTTGGTGATGATAGAATTGTTGGAATTAATATTTACTTTAGATCATATGGTAAAAAAACATTTAGACTCTTGAAGTCAATAGATTTAAAAGAAGGGGGACAGAACCACTGGAAAGCATACAATTCAACCGACCATACTGCTCATGGTGTATTTGCTGGTAGCATAACGCTTGCTCAGCCTGTTCAAACAAGTGGAAGTGGTACAAATAGTTATAGAGAGGCTACTGCGACAGTTACTATTAACAATACTAATTATTCAAATGGATTTGATGACAGGAAGGGAATCCTTAGATTGTGGGGATTTAATGCAAGTCCAGAGTATCACGATGTTAAAGTTGAATTAGATGTTCAAGATGGTAGTACAAGTGCTGCTAACTTTCCTATTAGTGTAGTATTGCCAAGCGCAGGTACACATGAGTTTAGAGCAGAGTTATTAGATGAAGGTTTTAATGTAGTTGCTGAGAGTGCTCCAATAGAAACTACAATAGCTGACAGTGGTCTTATAGGTACAAATAAGCGTTCTGATTATAGTAATGAATATGGGCCATATGCTGAGATGGGCGATGAAGATACTTACTTTAGTTTCTAATGGTTAATTACGCATTTATAAACCCCGGTAAATTTCATTCTGGATTTCAATTCTTAGGCCCACCTTTCCACCATAGAGAATATATAGAGGAACTTGAGCCGTACAAGAATGTTAAGTTCAAGACTGCTGTTCTTCATAATAGAAGAGTATATGTTGGTAATGTAAAGGTTACTACAAATGCTGGTGTCATTGAGACACTAGGTGATACTATGCTGAAGTCTGAGCCTAATCAGTTTGACAGATTTACCATGAGGGGAAGAATAGATGTTACTAGTGGAGATGGGGAAGATATAATAAAACTAGAGTCTTATGCTGATAGGATACTTCAGTTTAAGCATAGTACTCTTCATGTTATTAATGCTACTGAGAAGGGTGAGTTCTTAGAGGATTCATATAAGTTTAAGGGTGTTGTAAATCCTCAGGCTGTTGCACGAACAGATTATGGAATAGCATGGGCTAATAAATTTGGATGTTTTATTTATGATGGTCGTCAGATACATGATCTTCTTGAAGATGGTATTAAAAGGAAGATCAAACAAAGCACATGGGATAGTTTTGTGACTGCAAGTACAATGGTAGGTTACAGTCCATCTAAAAGGCAAATTATTGTAGTAGATGGGCATACAGATGATGATACTGGGGCTAATATATTTCTTTATGACATTCCTACTAGAGCCTGGGTTAAAGGACTTGGTAGGGTTAATAATGATGATAAGTCTAATTTTGCTGTAATCCCAACAGCTGATAGAACATCATCACAACTATGTTTTCTTAAAAAAGATAGCTCTGATGTGAAGCTAGTGCCTTGGAGTGACACATCTGCTGTGGGTGCCATAGACCTAAGGATGAGAGATGAAGATTTTGGTGAACCTCATATAAGAAAGAAGATTTCAAAAATATATGTTACTTCTAAGCGTGGAAGTGGAATAACTGTTTCAGGGGCTACTAATGGTTCCCAAAATTTTAGTGACATAACTTTTGATGTAGGTACAATTAGTGTAGATCAGACTGTATGGACTAAAACTGAGCATAAAGTAACTGCTGGTGGGAACAATGTCTACTCAGTACAATTAAAATTTAGTGGGACGGCAGCTAATGCTAACTTTGAGATTAATGATATATCTGTTGTATACAGACTAAAGGGAGTAAAGTAATGGGTTTTACTCCAGAAGAAAGAAGATTACTTAACAAGCTTCTTATGCAGGATGATGCTGCTGCTAGCATGCAACCTACTAGGCAAAGTAACGGTAGAATACTTAATCAGATTGACC
>CALBXV010000209.1 GCA_937890045.1 uncultured archaeon | reverse complement strand
TAACATTTCTAACTTCCTGGAATGAAATGTTATACGGATTAATTATAGGTGGAACAGCTGGTTTCCATACTTTACCTGCAGCTATTGCAGCACCACTTTTTGGTGTTGGTTCTGATGTTACTTTAATGACTGGAATATCCTCTATATCACTTATACCACCAATAATTGCTGCTATATTCTTACAAAAGTATATTACTAGATTGAAGATTGTTGATCCTGTAGCGATTGAAAGTGCACTTTAAATATTCTATTAATATTTCTTCCAAAATTCGTTTATTACATCTGTTCTTAGTTGTTTTAAACAAGGAAGAACTTTTCTAGTATCTTTTATATTGTCTATATTAATTTCTGCTGTTATTAGACCAGTAGAATCTTTTGCATGACATATTACTTCGCCAAATGGGTTCACTATCATACTATTACCAACAAATATTCTTCCTGGTTGACAACAACCAATAATAAACACTGTATTTTCTATTGCACGTGCTTTTAATAATGTAATCCATTGTTCAATCTTCATTTTACCTACTACCCATGCTGCAGGTGCAAGAATTATTTCTGCTCCAAGTAATGTTTGCATTCTTGCTACTTCTGGAAATCTTAAATCATAACATAATAATGTACCAATTTTTCCCATAGATGTGTTAACAACTTTTCCAGGTATGTTTCCTGGTGTTAGTCTATCTGATTCATTATAATTAAAAGCGTCAAATGGATGTAATTTTCTATTTGCTGATTCTACTTCACCTCTAGAATTTATTAAAATGTTAGTATTATGAACGTCAGTATTATTTCTTTCGTATATTCCTACAGATATATACATCTTATTACTTTTTGCTTCAATTGCTAATGTAGATATAAAATTTCCATCAAGTGGTTCTGCAGTATTAAAAAAATCTGATTTTGGCGCATCTTGATCTACGTACATCATAAATAATTCTGGAAATACTACTAAATCGACATTCTGTGTTGATGCTTCTTTAATAATGTTTCTAGCAATTTCTAAACTCTCTTTTTTTGTATCACCTGAGGCTACTTGTGCTAAACCAATTTTTATCATAATATATTCTTAGATAAATTATGTATTTTAAATTATATATACTTAATTTATTGTTATTTAATATTTATTTTAGTGATATTGTGAACTAATTAAATAATATGGTGGTAGACCAGTTGGTTTATCTATTTTACCTTGTTCAAATTTGATTATTGCATTCTCAAAAATATCTAAGCCCTTATCTAAATCTTCTTTTGGTATATTTAGATTTGGATATAACTTAAATACATTAAAATTTAATCCATTCCATTGTAATAATAAGCCATCTTTAAACGCTGCATATGCTATTTGTAGTGCTTCATCACTTGCTGGCTCTTTTGTTTTACGGTCTTTTACTAATTCAATACCTATGAATAATCCTTTTCCTCTGACATCGCCAATTATTTCATGTTTTTCTTTCATTTCATTTAGTCTTTTCAATGCATGTGCTCCTAGCTTTGCTGCTCTGTCTATTAGATTGTCTCTCTCAATTATTTCAATAACTTTAAGACCTATAGCACAACCTAGTGCATATCCATGATATGTACTTGTATGAGCCCCTGCTTCCCATTCCATAATTTCTCTTCTAGCTACAAAACCTGCTACTGGAAACATCGCATTTCCTAATCCTTTTCCAAAAATTGTTATATCTGGTTCAATTGGTGCGTAATGTTCCATTGCAAACATTTTACCTGTTTTACCAAATCCAGATAATATCTCATCTGCTACTAATAGTATGTTATGTTTATCACATATTTCTCTTAATCCTTTAACATATTCTCTAGGTGATGGTACCATTCCTCCAGGACCTAAAAATGGTTCAAAAAATATTGCGGATACATTCTCTGGTGGAGCAACTGTTTTCATTAAATAATTTTCTAAATAATCCAAACATTTATAAGATGTTTCTTCACAACAAGTTTTTTCCGAACAAGTATCACAATTTTC
>CALBXV010000208.1 GCA_937890045.1 uncultured archaeon | reverse complement strand
TGTAAGTGTTTTATGTTCATTACATACTGGACAGTTCCAATCAACCCACACAGTTCTTGATTTTTTTATGTCGGATAAATGTTTTTTTACTTCATTGGTCATACCATTTTTAATCGATTCAATCATAAAATCTCGTTGATTTTCCCAATTTTTAGTTGATTTTTTACCAATAGATTTTAATGCAGAATCTTTGTGATTTTTACCGTACATACCATTTCGCTCACCGTAATGACCACCATTAATACGAGTAGTTTCTTTCATCTTTTCTACATTTACAGGGTTATGCATTGGATTTTTATCTAATCTATGTAATCTACTATGTTCTGATTGAGTAATAACATCTAAATTATCCCATGAATCATTTGTCTTATCAAAATCTATATGATGAATAGCATACTCTTTGGCGGTAGGCATATAACCAAGTTCTGATTCTGTGATTAATCTATACTGTCTTAATCCACTTGCTTTTTTCCCGGTACCTCGTATGTTTCTATAACCTTTATTACTAAAACTATTAAATGGAAATACTGATTCATCTTTTTGTAAATCTCTAAGTTCTTTATATTCACCACTTCGTAACATAATTTTATGGTCAGGTGTTGCTAATAAATTAGAACCATCATCCAAAGTAAGTTTCCACACTTCTGTATTTTCTTTTGTTTTCCAAGTTTTAATTGATTGTTTGATGACTACTTTTCCATTTTCATCAACTGAATAAACTGGGTATTGAGTATCTACTAAATCTTTAATTGGAACTGTATTTCTACCATCAGCTACTGCTACTAATGTTTCACCAACAATACAAGGATTTCCACCTGCAACTCTATGGTCTTTCTTATCTGTTCCATTTTTCATACGAGAATAATTTCTCATATTCTCTAACCAAGCGAATCCAGGTTCTCCATTATCATTAATTCTCTCACATACTTCTGTATAATCCATACCAAGTTCAGCAAATATTGAATTGTTGGAAGTCCAGCCATATTGTTCTCTATGTGGATTTATCTTATAATTCTTTAAATCTAAATATTCTTCTGAATCGTGGTCTCCAAATACAATCTCTGCAGTTCGTCTCACATTACCAGCTACAACACACTTCCCTATAAGATTCATTATATCCACAATTGTAGTAGTAGTAATTGGTTCTCCTATATTTTTATCTAATACTCTTCTAATCTCCTGATGTATATCTTGTAATGGTATATAACCACTTGATACTCCACCAAAACCTTCTATTGGTTCTCCTTCATCTCTAATCATAACATAATCAAAATAAACTACATTTGTAGCATGAAAATATGATTCTAAAAGTAACTTAACAGATTCTACCCATCCTTCTCTTGTATCGGGTATCTCAAACCGTTCACTTTTTCTATTTTTATTGGGTTCTTTTATAAGAATTTGACCACTACCCTTAGTATCAAATCCAACACCCACTCCTAACATTGATGCATCCATTAAAAATGTAAATGGTTTTGCATAATCTTCTTTTAGTGTTTTTGTTGATACGAATGCACAGTTATTTAACGCTGCATATAATCCTCGTTCTTCAGTTATTGGTGTCCCCATAGCCCATAAACCACGACCTGGAGGTAAAAATTTCATATAAAAAATACGATCATACATTTCTTGAGCTGACTTTTGTGCTTGCCAAGCATTCCAACCTAATTGATAAGATTCAATATGGTTTTTTTGCATAGAGTAAGTACCTTCTACAACTCTTTTTACAGTTTCCCACCATCTTTCATTTTTTCCATCTTCTTTAATACGAGAATAAGTTCTCATATAAACTAATTCACCTAAACCATTAAAACCAAATGGTGGTCTTTTTCTTTTATATTTATCTATAAAATTTTCAGATAAAACAAATTTTTCAATTGACAACAGAAATTCTCCTTAATATATAAAATCTTTTACCATAACCCTGCTTAATTACAATAGTAAATATAATATATATTAGATCATCATTCAAATCCATCCACTTTTTTTCCCATATCTTTGTATTTATTTGCTAATTGTTTTCTTAAAAACTCTTCACTATTATCCATCTTTTTTTGAGCTTCTCTACCCAATTTTGAAGTACTCTCATATAACTGAACTAACCCTATATTTGGATTAATAGTAGCTGGAAATGTAATTCCATCTACACCAAATCTATTTTTAATTACATGAAATCTACCAGTATTAGCTATCTTATCTTCAACTTTTCTACTCATACTCATTACAAAATCAGCGGTCATAATTTTACTATAATCTTCTGCAACTTTATCAGCCCCAATAATTTCTTCTTCTAAAGCACTTCTATTTGCTTGTGAGGCTGTCCATATTGGAACTTCTACTTCTCCTGCAAGTCCTCTCAAATCTTCATATATATTACCAATTGCATGTCTCTTTTCTTTAAAAAATCCTGTTGGCATTATAATATCTGCATAATCCACAATAACCAAATCAGGATTAATACCACTTAACTCAATTTGTTTTAAATGTGATCCTAATGTTTGAACTGTGGCAGATTTAGTTGGAAAATATTTAATCAACAGTTTTCCAGTTAGCTTCGATATTTTTTTCTGAACTTCTTCTTTATTAAATTTTATATTTGATGTTGTTACTCCAGTAAAAATAGTATCATATCGTATTCCAACATAATTTTCATTCAATTCTAAAGTATAATGTACAACTGACTTCTTTTCTTTAAGCATTGTTGCACCCAAATTCTGCAATGTCCACGATTTGCCAATTCCTGCTGGTGCAACTATAACACCAAGTTCTCCCTTACCTAAACCACCATCCATAATTTCATTTACAACATCCCACGGCGTTTCAA
>CALBXV010000207.1 GCA_937890045.1 uncultured archaeon | reverse complement strand
TGGACTAGTAAAAGAAATGTGCAAAGATGCGATAGTTTCTTTACTAGAAAATAATGATCAATTGGTAGATGTAGCTATAGAAAGAGATGAAGAAGTAGATAGGTTATATTTCTTATTAGTAAGATTAATTAGAAGTAATATATTAAATACCAAACTTTCAATTAAATTTGATTTACTTTCAATAGATTATTTAGATTATAGAGTAGCAGCTAATATACTTGAAACTATAGGAGATAATTCAGTAAAATTAGCTACAACAGTGAAAGAGTTACGAACAATGACTTTGAAAAGTCAGTTAAAGAAACTTTTACATGAATTTATCATTGAATTAAATGATATTCAAGATTTATCAATTAATTTATTTTTATTAAAAAAAATAAGTGATAGAAATAATGTAATTAATAAATATAATAAATTAAATCAAAAATTGTTTAATATTGAAAATTTAATGTTAGATGAAAAAAATACAGCTATAAGAAGTTCATGGACATTATTAACAACATTAGACAAAATTTTGAAATCAATGAAAGACATTACAGACTTAGCGGTGCCAATAAAAATTACGTAGTTTTACGCCATACTATACGGTCTTGATAATCAGTTATTTCAATTTTTTTATCATTTAAGATTTGTCGAATTTTATCTGCTTCGTTAAATTGTTTATTTAGTCTAAACTTTGTTCTTTTATCAATTAACATTTCAATTTCTTTCGCTTCTAATTTTGTTACATAAGGTAACTTAAATCCATAAATATTCATAATTTTTGTTAATTTCTTTTCAAATGTTTTTTTAAAGTTTATAGAAAGTTTACCTTCTGAAGCCGTACGATTAATTAATTTAATAATTCGCATAAACGCTCCTAATGATAGGGGAATGTTAAAATCATTATCTAAAGCTTTTTCAATATTTGAAAATTCTGTTTCTAATGTTTTAGCTAAATTTTTTATATTTAAATTTAAGTTTATAGTTGATTGTAATTCAGATATTGCATTTTCTATTAATTTCCAGTTAGTTACAGCATTCATTACTGTTTCCTCATTATAATTTAAAGGACTTCTATAATGACTAGAAATAACATATAATCTAATAACATTAGGACCGAATAATTCTAATATTTGCTCTACTGAAACGACATTACCTAAAGATTTAGACATCTTATTAGATTCAATATTAACAAGTCCAGTATGTAACCAAATAGATGCAGGATTTTGGTTTGTAACTGATTCCGATTGTGCAATTTCATTTTCATGATGGGGAAAAATTAAATCATTACCACCACCGTGTATATGAAAATTATTACCTAAATATTTCATTGCCATAGCGGAGCATTCAATGTGCCAACCAGGTCTTCCATTTCCCCATGGGCTAGGCCAATTAGGTTTTTCATTGGAAAATTTCCATAAAGCAAAATCAACAGGGTTCTGTTTTTCATCGTCTACACTAATTCTTATTCCTGATTTCAAGTTTTCAATTGTTTTACCAGATAATTTGCCATAATTAGGAAATTTTTTAACATTAAAATAAATTCCTGTACTCGTAATATATCCATATTTTTTTTTTAAAATGTTAGAAATTAAATCTTGAATTTCATTAATATGTTTGGTAGCTCGTGGATATTTAGTTGCTTTTAATACATTAAGATTGGTGAAATCCTTAAAATATTGTTTAATATTCGTATTTGCTAATTTAGAGGAGGAAATTTGTTGTTCTTTAGCTTTGTTAATTATTTTATCATCAACATCAGTAAAATTTTCTATAAATATTACTTTATATTTCTTATATAATAAATATCTTCTAAGTACATCGAATGTAATTATAGTACGTGCATGACCGATATGTGATTTATCATAAACAGTAACACCACAAAGATAGATTTTAATTGTATTATCTGAATCAGGATATATAGTATCAAGACGTTTATTGAAAGTGTTATATATTTTAATATGATTTTCAGATGACATATATAATAAAAACAATAAAAATACTATTAATTTTAACATTTTGGAAATTAATGAAATAAATATTTAGGTATACAAAAATAATAACATATTATATGCTAAAAAAATTTAATTCAAAAACGCCAAAAATGGGAAAAAATGTGTTTATTGAAGATAGTGCACAAATAATTGGTAATGTAGAAATTGGAGATAATAGTAGTGTTTGGTTTAATGCAGTTATAAGAGGGGATGAGGATAAAATAAGAGTTGGAAAATCAACTAATGTTCAAGATGGATGTGTGTTACATACAGACAAGGATTTTCCACTTATTATATTAAATAATGTAACTTTAGGTCATGGAGTAATAGCACATGGATGTAAAATTAATAATAATTGTTTAATTGGAATGGGAGCAATGATAATGAATGGCGCGGAAATTGGAGAAAATAGTATTATAGCAGCAGGTTCAGTAGTTAGAGCAGGAATGAGAGTGGAAGCGAGATCAATATTTGGAGGCGTACCAGCTAAAAAACTACGAGATGTAACAGAAGAAGATATTAAATTAATTAATCATCATACTGAATTATATTTAAAAATTAAAAACGAATATCTAAGTTAAGAATCGAGTTCTGTTAGTTCATCATTGTTTTTCTCTAATTTTGTACTAGCAGTTCCATGATCGCTTTTACCATAAGATGGAATTTTAATTCCGACTGTTTTAGCTAATCTTTTATGAGATTCATCATCAATCCAATCTACTTGAAGATAATCAAAAATTTCTTGGTCATTCATACCAATTTTTTTAGCTTCATCTACAGTGATTTGATATGCTTCAATTTCTGTAGGTCTATCAACATATTCATAATCTTCATCAAATAAATTTTTACCATCTATAAATTGTTTAACATGAATTAATTCATGAATCACATCTAAATATAATATTTTATAGTCACTATTTTTTAAATGGTGAGTGTTTACTACTAAATGGCCATCATCGTCACTAACTCCCATATATCCACGTCTAAACGAATTAAATTCAACTTCTAAATTATTTAATATTTCTACTACATTTTTACCAAAAATTTTTTTGATAATAGGGACTTGGTCAAAACCTTTAAAAAAATCGGTAAAATTATATCGATTTAGTGGTCCTTCTCGTTCAATTTTGGTATTATTAAATTTATCAGTCATTTAAATAGAAATAAGAAAGTTATTCACATATATAAAATATTAGGTAAGAAAATTATGGGATTTGTTCTAATATAGATATTAGCTGACTTTCTAGTTCATGATGTTCATTAAAATGTGTATTTGGATCTTTCATTAATATATAACTCCAGTAAAAACCAAATAGTCCAAAGGTAATTATTAGTAATATTATGTAAAGTAGTCGATTTCGACGTGGAAGACTATAAGTTCTTTCATATGTATATGATAAATTATATTGATTTAAAATAACACGTAAATCTTCAATACAATGATTCTCATTTATTTCATGTTCATAATAAACTTTCATTAATGTAAGATAACTAAACAGGACACCGATAATACTTACTATAGGTAGAACAGATAATACAGCCCAGAAAATGGCATTTCGTTGTATTTCCTGGAATTTAATAGATTCTAAAGAATTTGCAAACATTTTATTAGCTTCAGAATCAGGGGTTTTTTGCTTTAAAATATTACTAATTATACCGAAAAATTTTTGTTGACGTTCAAAATGATCGTTACGTCTTTGATGAAGCATATATAGCAAATATGCAGACAAAATTGCACTAAGAATGCCACTAATTGCGCCTAAAATTGAAATATAAAGTATTTTTGGCATAATTGTTTCTAGAGCTACTTCTTGTTGAATAGGATTTAGATTTTCTATATTAATTAGATCAATGACTTGTGGAATAACCCAAAGTGAATAAAGAAGACTGGGCAACATTGGTAGTATAAGCCAAATTTTAGGAGGAATATATCTATCAGATTTTATACGAGAATCATGTAAATTTTTAAGATTAACTAAACTCAATTAATAAATTATAACATAAATTAGTTAAAAATCTTTTTTATTCAAATAATTTTGTTAAATCAATTTTATCTAAGATTTCTTTTGGTATAGTGCCAACTGGAGGATATTTATCTAGAGTAGGATTTGCTGTCGCGTCAATTCCAAGTTTAGTAATAATTCCTTCAGTAGTAGTAGTTGGATCTATACCAGAACCTCGAACATCAGGAACTATAACAATATCTTGATCTGATCTTACACGTGTACCAATTGCCCACCAAACTTGACGTGGATCACGAATATTTATATCATGATCTACAACAACAACATTTTTTGAGTAAAATTCACTGCCGAGTGCTGCAAGTATTGCACTTTTACCTTGACCTTCAGCTTTTTTCTTAATAGAAACAAAAACAGTCATTGCAGTTGGAAAATGTACATCTTGAACTGTAGGTACATGATTTTTAATTTTATTTAATAGATTTACTTCCATTGGTACAGTTCCAAGAACTAAGTGTTCATAATGAGCTCCGCTAAGAATTGTTTGATAAATAGCGTTTTTTCTATGAGTTATAGATTTTACTTTTACTACTTCACGTTTACCTTTTCCAATAGTATATCCAGTAAATTCTATAAATGGACCTTCATCTTCACGAATTTTTGGTAATAATTCTGCTTCTAAACAAATTTCAGAATAAGCTGGTACATCAGCATCTACAGTTTTACATTTAACTATAGGAATAGCTTGACCTAAGATTCCTCCAGCAATACTTAATTCATCTACTTCAAATTCTCCAGTAAATAATATTCCAGAAGACCAAGCCGGATGGCTACCAATATGAATAGAAATAGGCAATGCCTCATTTTTAGCTTCTGCACGTGTATAATATTCCCATAAATGTCTTCCTTTTGTCATATAAATACCCAAATGATTTTTATTTTGAATCATAAGTCTATTATAACTAGAATTTCGTATACCAGTTTCAGGATCTTTAGCAGTAACTATTCCCGCACTAATATATGCACCACCCTCTTCTTTATGAAAAATAAGTTGAGGTAATTTAAATAAATCAACTTCAGATTCTTTAATAATAATGTCTTGAACTGGAGCAGAAGAAGTGTATTTTGGTTGAATCGGATTATTAACTGCAACCAAATATTTTTCTCTCATTTTATTCAAATCAGTTTTCATTCCAGCAGCAATTCTTTTTCTAGAAGCATTAACATTAACAATTGTAGGGAACTCAGTACCCTTAATATTATTAAATAGCACGATAGGAGTTCTGCGTTGTTCTTCTAGTTTAGTTATTACAGCAGATAATTCCAATTTTGGATTTATCAATTTATTAACTTCAAGAAAATCATCAGGATGATGAGTTTTAATATATTTAATAAATGATCTTAAATCTTCGACCATAAATACAAATATGATTTGCGTTTAATAAATTTGTTCTTTTAAATTTATTTAATTAAATTTGATGTTATAAAAATGTTCAATAGATCTATTTAGTCTAGAATCGTGGATTTTCATGGAAAATTTGTTTGAAAATAACAAATTTTGTTTTGTTGGGAAAGTACCAGTAAATAAAATAATTCCAGTTTCATTTATATTTAATAATTTTAACATATTATCAATTTTTAAAATATCTAGCAGTTTACCTTCTTGATAACTCACAGATTTACCCTGATTTTCAACATTGGATGTAATTATTAAATTATCCCAATGATTTTTAACATCAGTATAATCCCAAACTATATTTGAAATAATTTTTGGGCAAACTAATTTAGATTTGTGAAAATCAACTTGTTCAATTTTTCTATCAGTATGATCACTACCAATTGTAACATACCATTTATTTTTATCAATTAATATAACTGCTTCAGCTTCACCACTATTTTGATTTCCAAATACGGAAATTTGATTGCTAGTTGATATCAAAGAATCAGGTAATATATATGATGTAGGGGTCGATTTAGGTGGATTTATACCTAATTTTTCAAGTTCATGAATATGTTGTAAAACTAGAGTTTGATTTCTACCAGTAAAACCTGCACAAATAATTTTATCAACATTAAAATCGATATCAGTAACTTTAGAGTGGGAATGAAGCTGTAATTTTATATTCTTCAAGATAAATCTTATTTTAAATAATATCTCATTTCTATTGTAATACAACCTTCAGAAGATTTATATGGTCCATGAACCATGCCTGGAGGTCTACATGCATACATACCTTCAGTAAAAAGTTGTTTTTTCGCTTTATCATAAAGTCCACCTTTAATTATGTAAACTTCTTCCCAAAATTCGTGTGTTAAAGTTTCATGTGTTTCTGCATCAACATCAAATTTTAACATTCTAGTATAATTTCCTAAATTTTTATCACTACTTAAAATTCTTTCATATGTACCAGGTGCATTGTCAATTGGTACCCATTCGAAATTATCCACATTTAAAAATTCTAATTCTGGTTTACTCATTATAGAAATATAATATATTCAAATGATATATGTTTTAATAAAAAAAAATTTAAAGATACTAATTCTATAATATTATTTATGTTATCCAGTAAAAATTTAATTAATGGTGAATGGTGTAAATCCAAAGAAAATGATGGGCTTAAATCATATAACCCAGTTAATGGAGAGCTAGTAAGCGAATCTCCAAGTTCAACTATTTCAGACCTTAAAAATGCAATAGAATCAGCAAGAGATGCATTCAATAAAGATGATTGGAAAGAAAATCATATTTTAAGATGTAAAGTTCTTTATCAATTATCAGATTTAACAAAAAAACATATAAATGAAATTGCTAAAACGCTCACATTAGAAAATGGTAAAACATTATCTGATTCAATGATGGAGGTGAAAATATCAGCAGATTTATATGAGTATTATGCTGGAATGGCTAGAAATATTTATGGAAGAACTGTAACTCATAATTCTAAATCATTAAGTCTGTTAATTCGTGAGCCTTTGGGAGTAGCGGGTGTTATAACACCATGGAATGCTCCAATAATATTATTAGCAAGATCATTAGCTCCAGCATTAGCTGCAGGAAACACAGTTGTAATAAAACCTGCAAGTCTAACATCTGGTGTAACATATGAATTTATTAAATTATTTAATTTAATTCCAGATCTTCCGAAAGGAGTAATAAACTTAGTAAGTGGTTCTGGAAGTAAATTAGGAACAGAACTAGCAAAAAATTCAGGAATTGATATCATAACTTTCACAGGAAGTACAGAAGTGGGAAAAGAAATAGTAAGGAATTCAGCAGAGAATTTAACCAGATTATCGTTAGAACTAGGAGGGAAGTCTCCAAATATAATATTAAAAGATGCGGATTTTGAAACTGCAATAAAAGGAGCTATAACTGGTGCGTGTTTATCAACTGCTGGACAAATATGTTATACTGGAACTCGAATTTTAGTAGAAAAATCAGTTTATGAAAAATTTATGAATAAAATCAAAACAATTATTCCAAAAATGTCAGTAGGTGATGGGATGAAAAGTGATACAAATATTCCACCAGTGATTTCATCTGGACAACTTGAAACTGTAATGGATTATATTGAATATGGAAAAAATAATGCTAAATTGTTATTGGGTGGAAATCAAATGTTAGAAGGTGAATATAAAAAAGGGAATTTTATTGAGCCAACAGTTTTTTATGATGTACCAATTGAGTCAAAAATATCACAAGAAGAAATTTTTGGTCCTGTATTATCAGTATTTGAATTTGAAACGGAAGATCAAGCAATTGACATTGCAAATAATACAGTATATGGTTTAGCTGCTGCTGTTTGGACAAATAATATAAATAAAGCAATTTCACTTGCACGTAAGGTTAATGCAGGAACAGTGTGGATCAACAACTATGGAAAAAATTATTCTGCTGCAGAATCTGCAGGATTTAAACAAAGTGGTATTGGAACATTAAGAGGTCTAGAAGGGTTAAATGAATTTACTCAATTAAAAAATGTTATAATAGAAACTGAGTAATTATTTTATTATACATGTTGTATTTGTTCTTTTTTTGATAAATATTCTGGTAGTTTATCAATAATTTGTGTTCTGGTTGGCCACATATCATTTGTATCAACTCGAACATCTAAAACAGATGGTAAAGAAGAAGCAAATGCGCGTTTTAAGGCAGGTTTTATTTCTTCAGGTTGAGTAACAAGTTCGCCATGACAACCTAGTGATTCAGCTAGTTTATCATAACGGGTACTTTCAGGAAAAGTAGAACCCATACCTTTAGTATATTCTTTACCTAACATGTGAATAAATGGATGTTCTTCAGCACCCCAACATAAATTGTTAGAAACGATAACAACAATGGGTATGTCATATTTTTTAGCTGTTTCTAATTCCATAGCGTTAAATCCAAAACTTCCATCACTAGTAATAACTATAACTTGTTTATCCTTTTTAGCTAATTTAGTACCTATTCCGAAAGGTATTCCTGGACCCATATTTCCCCAGTTTCCATGAGCGATCATAAAATGTCCTGGTAATTTAGCTCGTAAATGTCGACGTGACATTGAACCTATATCGGCACCATCCATAATTACATAAGTATCATCTTTAATTGTGTTTCTAATTTCATGAATTAAGCGGCCGGGTTTAATTGGTTTAGAATTATCTAAACCATCTTTATTAACTTGACTTTCATATAAATCACTCTGATTTTTAACAAATTGTCTCCATTCATTTTGTTTTGCATTTAGGTTTGTTTCTTTACTTGCTGTAATTAAAGATTTTAAGACTTCTTTTGCATCTCCAATTATACCAAGATCAATATTTCGAAATCTTCCTATTTCACTAGGTTCAGAGTCTATTTGAATAAATTGAGCATCAGGAGATATATTTGGCCAGGATGATAAAACTTCAAATTTAGCACCTATTGAAATAATTAAATCAGATTCTGGGACAATTAATCTGGGTAAGGCGGTACGATTAAATCCTATACAAACCCCACCAAATAATGGACTGTCTTCAGGAAATATACCTTGAGGTAAACCAGCTTTAGTTACAACAGGTACTTGCATAAGATTGGCAAATTCTTCAAGTTCTGGCCATGCTTTAGACCAATATGCTCCATTACCCACTAAAATTACAGGTCGATTAGCATTATTTATCATTTTAACTGTTTTTTTTGCAGTGTCAATATTTATCATAGGAGATGATTGGGTACGATATTGTATAGGATCTGGAGAGTTAAATGCATCAACTTCATCAAAAAATGTATCACTTGTCATTTCTATTAATGTAGGTCCTTTTCTTCCTGCTGTAGAATGTCGGAAAGCTGATCTAATATGTACTGGTAAATCATTTGCGCTAAAACATCTAGTTCCCCATTTTAAATATTTAGAATATAATTCAAGATTATTAAATTGGTGACTAGTAGCTTCTTTAAAATAACTAACTGGTAATCCACTTTCACCAATAGGAATTAAGGCTAACATTGGGCTAGACTCATATGAGGCACCAATAATTGCACTTGCCATATTAGCAGAACCACACCCACCTATACCAAGACATACACCTGGTTGATGAGTTATACGCCCCCAAGCATCTGCAGCATATGCAACTGCTTGTTCATGTCTCATAGATATTAGTTGAATTCCTTCATCGATACAACCAGCATAAAATGGACCGTATTCAATTACTGGAACGGTGAATAAATATTGAACTCCTTCTTTACTTAATGCTTTTGCAGCTGCTTTTCCTCCTCTCATAAATAAATAATAATAGAGTTTTGATAAATAAATTTATGTATAAAATATAAAAAATATTTTTTAGATTATGTATAAAATATAAAAAATATTTTTTAGATTAAATATAAAATAAGATAAATATTTAATGTGATACTGCGGCTGCGGCTTTTTCACTAACCAGTTTTTCTTCATAAAATCGTGATAATTTAAATGGATCTATAAGATTAGGGGTTTTACCAGTGGATATAAGTTCAGCAATCATTTTTCCAGATATTGGAGCGGCTTTAAATCCATATGTTCCCCAACCTACATCAAGTATAAATCCTTTAATTTCATCAACACTGCCCATAATAGGACAAAAATCAGGAGTCATATCACATATACCACTCCATTGTCTTAAAATATTAACATTCTTTAAACATGGAATTATTTCTGTTGCATGACAGGCAATTTGTTCAAGTGTATCAAATGTAGATTTCATACTATATGTTTGATATGGATCAATTTCTGCTCCAAGAACAAATTCTCCTCTATCGGTTTGATAAATATAAACATGTAAGTTTGCTGAAACAATAATTTTATGCATAAGTGGTTTTAAAGGCTCAGTAACACACGCCTGTAAAGGATGGGTAACTATAGGTAAATCAAGATTTACCATTTTAGCAATAGTTGAGGCCCAACCAGCAGTTGCATTAACAACTAGGTCAGTTTTAATTTGACCTCTGTTTGTAATGACACCAGTAACAGAATTATTATGAGTTAAAATAGACTTGGCTTCAGTAAAAGGGTGAATTTCAATACCAAAATTTTCTACATTATTAGCAAATCCCCAAACAACAGCATCATGTCTTAAAACGGCGCCTGGAGGATGATATAACGCACCTTGTATAGGGTATTGAGGATGACTACTAGTATCTACAGTTGGAGCAAGTTGTTTAATTTCTGGTGGAGAAATAATTTTACTATCAACACCCATTAATTTATTCATATCAGCTCTAACTTT
>CALBXV010000206.1 GCA_937890045.1 uncultured archaeon | reverse complement strand
GATATATGATTAAATCATTTTTCTGTACTAAAAAATGGGCATTGTGGGCGTGGGGCGGACTTGCGTTTATAATGATATTAATGTGGGCACAAGTATCACTTACTGTTATGATAAATGAATGGTACGGTGGGTTCTATGATCTTATGCAAAAGTCTGCTAACTATGTTAATAATCCACAAGTCGGGATAGATTTATTCTATCAAAAACTCATATCATTTGAGATAGCAGATAAATCATTTGTTATGCTTGCGATGCCATTTATGTTTCTTCAAACCTTTACTGATTTTTTTACAAGATGGTATGGTTTGAGATGGAGAGAAGCTTTAACATTTCATTATATGCCTCAATGGACAAATGTTGAGGAAGAAATTGAAGGTGCATCTCAAAGGATACAGGAAGATATAAAAAGATTTATATTGATACTTGAAAATCTAGGTGTTAATCTTATTCGTACTGTAATGACGTTGATAGCATTTATTCCATTGTTACATGGATTGAGCGAAAAAGTAGTTATTCCTTATTTCGGGTACTTTGAAAGTTCATTGGTTTGGATTGCATTTGGAATTTCGATTGGTGGATTAATTATTACATGGATTGTTGGTTCAAAACTTCCAGGCCTTGAATACAATAATCAGAAAGTTGAAGCTGCATTTCGTAAAGAATTAGTTTTTGCAGAGGATGATAAAAAGAACTATGCACAACCTGATACGATATTGGAATTATTTACTGGTATTAAATTTAACTATCAAAGATTGTTTTGGCATTATGGTTATACCGAAGGATGGATAAATTTATATAATCAATTCATGGTAGTAGTTCCATACCTATTAGTTGGTTCGGGATTATTTACGAAGTTAATCACGTTGGGAGTTGTAGTTCAAGTTTCCAATGCATTTGGGAAGGTTCACGAAGGCCTCGCTTTTTTCTTATTCCGCTGGGTTATGATAACTGAATTAAGGTCAATATATAAGCGTTTAAGTGAATTTGAGGACAATTTAGAGCGATTTAAGAGGGTTTAAATGACTAGCGAATACCCTAGTATGGCCAGATAGGATTAACCCTTAAACAGCGATCTAGAGGGTCTGTAAGTCGTTGTTTTTAAAGGGGTTTCTAACTCATTGATTTATAAAGAGTAACCTTTTCCTTGTATTATGACTATATTTTTGATATTCTTATACTAACAATTAGATTGGAGCAAATTATGGAACATATATTTAAGGCAGTATTAGGATTGATAACAGTCGTTTTTGTATTGACTTATTTCATAGCTGCTGCGTTTGCACCATTTGGTATTGTTTGGTTAGTAATAACACATTAAAGTGGAGTTAAAAAATGAAGAAGCTTTTTAAGGTTGGAAAGGAATATTTTGAAAAGAAATCCGATGCTAAGGTTTACAGGAACAAACTGGAAGGTTATACACCTGTTGCCGATAAAGAAGGTAGATATCCGAATCATAAATGGAAGTATGAAATTAAACGTGGCCCAGATCATCGAAAAGGAGAATCTAAATAATGTTCCCTATTCTTGGCTGGACAAATAACGATGGTCAACCGTTGGTTATCGGATTTGCTGGTAAGGCGAGAAGTGGTAAAGATACTGCTGGCAAATATTTAGTAGATACTTATCAGTTTGTACATTACTCTTTTGCAAAACCTTTAAAAGAAGGTGCAAAGGCGATGTTCAATCTTACTGATGAACAAATTGACAATAAAGAGAAAGTTGTTGAGCCATGGGGTAAATCACCTCGACAAATTTATCAACAATTAGGAACTGATGTTGCCAGAAGTATTGATCCTAATATATGGGTAAAAAATGCTGAGATGTATATTAATAGACAGCCAGGTTTTTCTTTTGTGATTACAGATGTTCGTTTTTCTAATGAAGCACTTTGGATTAGAAATCGTGGCGGTATTGTTGTTTATATTAATCGTGACCAAGAATTAATAAGAGATAGAAGTCATGCTAGTGAAAATGGTTTGTCGGGTGAGGATGTTGATGTTTATATAGAAAATAATGGAACTATTAATTCTCTTTATGAAAAAATAGAAGAAATGAGAGCACCTGTATAATAATATTTGAGAGGTATAGTAATGAAACATTTTGTGTTGATCGCATCCTTTTGGATGTGGAGCATATCAGTTGCGTTTGCGATTGAAAATTTTGAAGATCGTATGTTAAATCTTGGTGTAAACGAAGATTTAACAATATTAGAACGTGGTCTTATTAAAGATCAAGTTAAGAATTTTATTCCCCCCTTACTAGCTCCAGCGATTGGTGGACACGCATATGTTCTACCGCCTGGGCTATTCAATTTTTCTACAAATTTTAAATTTGTTAATGTTGATGAGGATGATTGGTATAAAGACGGCAAAGCAGACATTAATGGTATTCATAGAGAAAACCAAGTCCAACGCCGTTTTCTTACATCATCCCTAAAATATGGATTTGATTTTAATAGAAAATACTTCCACGGTTTTACTGCTGTTTTAAATCTTACATATGAAAGTTCTGTTAGTCGTGGGCCTGTTAGACTGCCTGATGTCGGTAATAATGCGAAGAGCGTTTATAATACTGGAACGTCTGAAGGTTTACAGGACATTAACATTATGATTAAAAAGAAGATTTGGGATCAAGGGAATAAACCTATTGGATGGGCAGTTGCTGCTGGTGTTTATTTACCTACTGGTGACAGTTCTATGAAAGTGGGCGATAACGGTGTTATCTCTGTTAAAGATGATGCTACTGGTACAGTATCGAAACCTACATTTAAAAGATTTACTGATACTGGTGAATTACCAGCAGGGCGACAATTAGGTTTTGGTAAAATGTCTTTTAAAGTTGCATCATTCTGGACTAGACAATTTCTGCCAGGCGATATGCCGAGTTTCCTAGAAGGTACTAAGTTTGATAGACTTGCTGTTCATTGGGGAGTTGCATATCGTTTTAATCAGAAACATGAAGGGGTTGATCCAGGCGATACTGCAACTATCTTTGCATCAACGGTTGTTCCGATACATAAAGATTATGTATCTTTGCAATTGTCAAGTATTAATAAATGGCAGGAGAACGATCATTATGATGGGGATTTTAAATTTCCCAATCAGAGTGCTGCAGCTCCAAGACCAGATTTTCGTGGGGGTTGGTTGAATTTAATTGGGCCTAGTTTGATTTATAATCCTGATCCTTTAGTTCGTTTTACTGCAACATATTTACAAAGAGTTCATGCACCAAAGTTAGGCCCAAGTCCTAGTTATGTTGTGAATCTTGGTGCTGCTGTAACATTTTAGGAGATTATATAATGATTAAATTTCTGATAACATTCTTTTTACTAATACCAAGTCTGGTAAGTGCTGAATATATTATGAACGCACCAGACGGTAGGCGATTGCATCTTAAAGAAGGAGTTTTTCAACCTGATTTAAGTTTGTATCGAAGTAAACTTCCAGAGGTTAAAATTCTGGATAGAACATTCAAACCCAAGTACCAACAATGGGCTGCTAATGAGGAATTTGAAATGTCTCAAACTGGTTTGAACAATATGGTTCGAGCCGCTTTTCCTCTTGCTCATAACTCTGCATTTATTTGGATGACAAACCAACAAATGTATTGGAACGCAAGAAATAATTTGGGGTTTGGTTTCGCTGCTTCTCATGCTGGAATTAACTTTGTTAATGGCCCTTACTTTACTATGAAAGCATTGGAACTTTCAAAGTATAATCGGTTGCACCGTGATAGAGGAGAACGTACTTTATCTAACAAAGATGTCTTGCTACAATGGTATTTGCCATTAGTTTGGAAACGTGTAGGCATTCCAAGATTTCCTGATGATGGTTCTCCATCTTATCTTGAATTTGAATCTGGTGATCCTCATTTTGTAGCACCTACACCAGTAGAGGACACTTTCAATGATCCTCAATCTGGAAAAAATGGTAAGTGGGGAGTGCCAGGCTACTTCCTACAAAATCGCCAATGGCGTTGGGATAGAGATGGTATGTCAAAGTTTCTTGACATGGGTGGTATTGGTATCATGTTGAAACGTACATCTATGTGGATTGATTATATGTGGAAAGCAACTCATACTGGTGAGTCACCATCTACACAATCTGGGCGTATAACACTTGCTGGTAATGATGCAGAAGAAGGTTTCCGTGGCATGGCACTTGCAACAACCAGAGTTAATCAAGTACTTTCATTGAAGTCACAATTAGTTGTAGATGAAAATGGTAAACTTGGCGGTGTCAATCCAAAGACGTATGATCCTAAAAATGGACTAAAGTATTTTCCACATAGGATTGAACCTAATTTACTTCTTGCTGGTGATTTACCAGAACGTCAATGGGGTTTTGATGTTGATGATACTAGAAGTTTATTGTTTGACCAAAGTGCATTACTTTGGGGTAACTCACATTTCTTTCAATCAACATATCGAATGACTGAAATGTTTACAGACAATCCCCCTGTAGATGGGGGTATTCTTGAAAAGAAACTTGGTGCAATACCTCACTATCTTGCGAATATGCAGATAAAGAATATTGTTGCTATGCATACTATGAATGATTTACTTGTTTCAGAATGGGATAAGAGAAAGTCTACAACAATTAACATGATTGATATGGGATTAACTTTTATTGCTATGAGAGAGTATGTTGATCGTATGCGTGATCCGCAAGCATTGTTGGGTACTGGTAAGGATGATCTTGAACCAGAGTTAACTAAGATTGCAACAAACTTA
>CALBXV010000205.1 GCA_937890045.1 uncultured archaeon | reverse complement strand
CACCAACGATTTTATGGACAGTTGTACCATCTGGATGTATTTCTTCAAATGTACCTGATTTATGATATTTATGTAATCGTTCTTTATCAGTTGTATCATCCCACTCCTCTATATGTCCAGACTCAGATTGTCGTACATGATTCTTTGGATATGTTGTAGCATATGGAACTTCTGGTTCAGTCCATTTAGTATCTACATTCGCAAGTGGTATGTCTGTACCATTGGCTTTTAATGCATCTTTCTTTGCTTGTATAACAGGATGTTCTTTTTCTGTATCGTTTACAGCTAGTCTATTTGTGTCTGGTTCGTTAAGAGCTGCATGCCACGGAGCTACTTCTTCAACTTCTTGTGTTGGATATACACCATTAGGATCATTGAAACCAAGTACAGGATTTGCACCTTCTTCTGGTATACCACCGAATGTTCCCGTGATAACAGGTTCTTGTGCGTTCTTACCATCACGAAAGAAACCGAATACCCAAGTTCCTTCAACAGGACCCATTGGTGTAGTACCAATACCATTCATAGCCGCAGACGTTATTGGTTGACTTGGAGTTGCCCAAGGTAAATCAGCAGTGGGGATTCCCGCACCATCAACCTTATTATCAGTATGATAACCAAGAATACGCACTCGACATCTACCCAGTTTAAGTGGGTCTATTCTATCCTCTACGACACCCTGAAACCATACGAAATTACCAAACATTATTAATCCTCATTTGATTTTTTTTAGATTTAGCCATATGCAGGAGCATCCTTCAAAGCATCTTTTGTAACCTCAGCTACTTGAAAATATGCGGGTTTACCATTATTCCATACAATCATATGTCTTAAAGCTGTAATTAAATAAACACCAGATAGATACTTATCAGCTAAATCCTCTGGGTTTTTTATTTTACCGGGATTTTGTTCTAATACTTTTTCTGGTGCTGGTACAGTTATATCGACAGTATGACCTACATTTAAATATGATAGTCCAGAAAAAGTAATTTGTAATTTTACTTGATCTAAACCAAGTATCAATGCATTTCTTTGTAATTTCCATTTCTCTACTTCATTATCATATAGATCAGTACTATTTTTTGAATACATTCTATCATGTTTTGGATAAAACATAACATTACTATCATGATATGATTGTATATTATCACCTTCATTACTACCAACTACTTGTGGTGCAAATGTATAACGATCAGAAACATCATAATATGTATCATTTGTACTTATAGGCATATAAGGTTCTGTATGAGTAATACCCGAAGCATATGTTTCAGTTAAACCATATGTTTGCTGTTGAATTTTCTTTTTTACAATATCATGTGTAATCAATTTAGAAGCATAGTAACCATTTTCAATATTACGAGTAGTATTAAATTGATTTATAATTGCTAATTCATCTAGTTGTACATGATTTCTTGTTGCTAACTGAATTATTTTTTGTTTAGAATCAATGATAGGTGAATATATAAATTTCTGTTTAACTTGTTGTGTCAATAATGTTTCAACACTTTTAAAGTATGTAGTACCATTAGCTTCCCAGAACAAATAATTCGGTACATTGTTTTTGTTTATTGCTCTCTTGGCTAACCAATTAATAGCCTTAAATGGTTTCCAGTTAGGAATAACAACATTCTCTAAACCCTCTGTTTCCTCAATAACAAAATCATTATCAGGAGATACATCGTCCAATATTGTTTCAACAATTTCACTAATTTTTTTCCCACGAAAAGACCGACTAACAGTAGTATTACTATTTACAATATCTTGTTCGGAAGTAAAATGAAGAAGGTATAGTTGTTGTCTATCCTTAGTTATATGTCTGTCAGATATTGAGACAGTATACATATAGCCAGGATTTATATCAATTCCTTTACCAGACTCACCCTCAATAGATTTAGTGAATATACTAAAATTAAGATATTCTTCACCAAGTATAGGACCTTTACTTGGGAGGTTGATAGAATCATTGAGAAGTATATCAACAGTAACACTATCACCGAATAAATCTTCATATATATTCATACTAACAAAAAGTTTCCGAAGGTCAAAAACTTCTTTTGGTGTTACTAGTTCTAAAAATTCTATTCTTATGTCAGACGCATTGCTTTGTATTTCCATAATTATTTCAACAAGTCTTTAAATTCTTTAACCACATTACTAACATATTCTGGGCGGATTAGTGTTAAATTTCTTTTAGCATCATTTAATGTTTCTTCATGTAGAAAGTTAGTGATAGCTGTTGCACCAGATGCTGTTGAATCTACTTCATATTTATCTGCATCTTCATAGTGGTGTGTGTCGTTGATATTTGCTTCACCATATTTCTTAATAACGAATTTCTTTAAATCAAAATAAGTCAATGGCCAATCATAGTATGGATTAGTTGCCTGATGAGAATATAAAATGACCCAATGTAGTTCTGTATTACCATAATACTTATATGCAAGAAACTCTGGTGTTTCTCCATCTACTATTTGATGTTGTGCAAAGAAGGCTTGATTCTTTACAAAATTTAATTTCAAACGAACGCGTTGAAGTAAATTTGTTATAACATCTATATTAACATTATTTTTAACACCACGAACATCATAATTAATTTGATTGAAATATTTAAAGTATGCCATATTAGTATCCTGATGTTATATCCTCTTGAGTAATTTTTTTGGTTTCTGTGAAAGACAAACTAAGACTATAAGAAACTGGTCTACCATCTCTTAATGCTACCCAAAAACCTTCTGGTGAATAATTAGTAGAAACATTTGTACAAACACAATTATATATTGATGGTATGTATCTATTAGGATGAAATACACCACCCAGACCATTCATTAAAAAATCTATACTAAATTCATTTGGAAATGTGTAAAGGCCTTCACCCATAACTCCTCCAACAAAATTTGGTCTTGAGTGTTTTCTAAACATATTAATAATACTATCTATTTCTTCACCTTCCGCTTCACTAGAAGGTGCAAATGCAAACTCAAAAGAAAATGTTCTAAACTCTATTCCATTAAACAATTGTTCTTCATATGGATTTTCTTGAAATCTTCCAGCAGCTTTTAATCCACCACCAAGTCCAGGCATTAATGAAGCCATACCTATAGCACCTAAAGCACCGGCCGCGGCGGCACCCGCACCAACGGCAACAGCAGTGGCAAGTTTAGTAATAGCACCACCTTGGAGATTTTTTACTGCATCACCGGGATCACCTTCACCTCTTAATGCTTGTTTTGCGAAATTCCCCATTGCTCCAAGTTCTGTTGCCCCCCATGAAGCTCCTTCATCAAATTGTACAGAATTAGGCATATATAAAAAACAATGTTCAAGATTTTTAGGTGGCTGTCGCATCATCTCTAATCCCTTTTTACCAACAGCAGCCAATCCAGCCGCGGCATGCGCGGCCAAGGTTAAATTACGTTCTCCTTTTGCAGCCTGTTTATTATTTATCTCTGCAGCTTTATTCATTTCACCTTTAGAGTATGCTTCCGCCGCAGCTGCGCTTGATTCACGCGTCATGTTATGGGTGTTTCCTGAAGATTGTGGTTTTTGTTCTTCTTTGGCTATAGCCTGTGAATTATCTGCTTGATTTTGTAAGGAAATACCACCTTGTTGGACAGCAGTGAAATGAATACATTCTTGAACCATAGGAACATCATTAGCACCGTTCAAATTATCTATGTTTATGGGATATCTATGTGTAGGTATTCCATCTATATCTGTATTATAGCTTGCAGTG
>CALBXV010000204.1 GCA_937890045.1 uncultured archaeon | reverse complement strand
AAGATTTTTAATACAACTTTTAAAGACGAACTAAGTCCATTTTCATAACTAGGATTTATGTTCACATTAATTCCTGAAACATCAAGTTTTTCAAGTATTTCATTATATTTATAACCTAAAACTAAAATGATATTATCAATCATAGAATTTTTAATATTATCTATAACATGTTGTAAAATTGGTTTTGATCCTAATACTAAAGTTTGTTTAACTTTACTTATTCTTGTGGACATACCAGCGGCTAATATTATTGCAGTAATCAATCAGATTTAATATATAGTAAACATATTTTAAATACAATCTGTATATTAAGTTAAAATTATGACTGATGTAACATTAAAAGAAAATATTGATACACCAGCAGTAATTGTAAATTTAGATAAAATGATTAGCAATATAAAAGAAATGTCAGATTATACAAAAAAATATAATGTTAAATTAAGACCTCATACAAAAACACATCAAATTCCTGAAATTGCAAAAATACAATTAAGTTATGGCGCTAGTGGAATTTGTTGTCAGAAAGTAAGTGAAGCAGAGATTATGTACGAAAATGGGATAACAGATATTTTAATACCAACACAGATAATAGGTCAACCAAAAATTTCTCGTTTATTTGAATTGGCACA
This sequence comes from uncultured archaeon, assembly GCA_937890045.1. Next base: position 7,501 of record CALBXV010000204.1, on the reverse strand, counting down.
GAAATGTAAAATTACTACTGCAGTTGATTCACTAGATTCAGTAATTCAATTAGATAAATACGCAAATAAAAAAGAGGGTAAATTTAATGTAATAGTTGAAATTGACATAGGAGGAGGGAGATGTGGAATACCTATTCAAAAAACATTAAAATTTGTTAATAAAATAACTCAATTAAAAGGAGTTAATGTAGAAGGTTTAATGTGTTATGAAGGACAAGCGTATAATATTTTTAATCACAATAAAAGAGAAATAACTGTAAATAAAATTATCAATAAAATAGTAGATATTGCCAAAGATATAAAAAATTCAGGAATTGAAATAAAAGAAATCAGTGTAGGGTCAACACCTTCAGCAAAGATTTCGACAAAAATAGAGGGGGTGACAGAAATTAGACCAGGAAACTATGTATTTTACGATTATATGCAAGTTGAAAGAGAGGTAATAAAACAAGAACGTTGTGCAACAACTGTTATAACTACAGTAATAAGTAAACCAAACACAAAAATAGCAGTAGTAGACGCTGGAAAGAAATCACTATGTAACGATACAGGATTACTTAACCATAAGATAGTAGGATATGATGGAAAAATAAAACAGATGTGGGAAGAACATAGCGCAATAGATTTTCAGAGAACTAATAATTTAAAAGTAGGTGACAAAATAGAAATAATTCCTTATCATGTTTGTACGTGTGTTAACATGTTTAATCAATTAATTGGAATAAAAAATAATAGAATAGAAGCAAAATGGAAAATTGCTGGTAGAGAAACTAATTTGATTAATAAAACAAATAGAAAATAAAGAAAAAACAGAAATATTTATTCATAAACTAAATAATAATAAAAAATATGACAAATAATGAAAAAGAAATATTAGGTCTACCAATAGAAGATAGAAGGTGGCCAACTAATAAATATAAAAACTATACGAATTTAGCTATAGAAAATATAGAAGATTTTTGGGATAAAGAAGCAAGAAACTTAGATTGGTATAAATCTTGGAATAAAGTATTAGAATGGAAGAATCCTTTTGCAAAATGGTTTGTTGGCGGAAAGATTAACGCATGTTATAATGCAGTTGATAGACATATAAAAACGGAGAAGAAAACAAAAGCAGCGATAATTTGGGAGAGTGAACCTGGAGATACGCGAGTGTTAACATATTTAGATTTATTTAGAGAAGTAAACAACTTTGCTAGCGCGTTAAAAAAACTGGGTATAAAAAAAGGTGACAAAATAGCTATATGTATGCCGATGATACCAGAATTTCAGATAGCAATTTTATCAGCCGCTAGAATAGGAGCGATATTTACAGTAATTTTTTCAGGATTCAGCGCTAATGCGTTAGCAGGTAGAATAAATGATTCACAAGCAAAATTAGTGATAACTACAGATGGAGGATATAGAAGAGGTAAAATTATAGAATTAAAAAATATTGTAGATGATGCAGTAAAAGAAACACCTTCAGTTAAAAATGTTATTGTATATAAAAGAGTTGGCAATGATATTAAAATGGTTAATAAAAGAGATCATTGGTGGGATGATTTAGTAAAAAACGAAATTGCATATGTTGAACCTGAGCAAGTGGAATCTTCACATCCTTTATACATATTATATACTTCAGGTACAACAGGTAAACCAAAAGGCGTAGTACATAGTACAGGCGGATATTTGTTATATGCAAACAGAACTACAAAGTGGGTATTTGATGTCAATGATGAAGATATATATTGGTGTTCTGCAGATATTGGCTGGGTAACTGGTCATACCTACATAATTTTTGGACCTTTAAGTAATGGAATTACATCAATAATGTATGAAGGCGCCCCAGATTATCCTAATAAAGATAGATGGTGGGAGATAATTGAGAAATATAAAGTAACTATATTATATACTGCACCTACAGCAATTCGTGCTTTAATGAAATTTGGTGATGAATTACCCAATAAGCATGATTTAAAGTCTTTAAGAATATTAGGAACTGTTGGTGAACCTATAAATCCAGCAGCTTGGGAATGGTATTATAATGTTATTGGTGGAGGCAGATGTCCAATTTCAGATACATGGTGGCAAACAGAAACAGGAGGTGCGTTAATATCAGCTTCACCAAATTTAGGTTTAGTTCCATTGAAACCAGGTTCAGCAACTTATCCACTGCCAGGTATTGAAGCAGATATAGTTGATGAAAAAGGAAATGCATTAGAAAATGGGAGAAAAGGATATATTGTTATAAAAAAACCGTGGCCAGGAATGTTTATGGGATTATATAATGATGATGTAAGATATAAAGAAGTTTATTGGAGTAAATTTCCTGGAATATATTATCCTGGAGATTATGCATTAAAAGATAATGATGGATATTTTTGGTTATTAGGAAGAGCAGATGAGGTATTAAATGTAGCAGGTCATAGATTAGGAACAATTGAAATTGAAGATGTATTAGTTTCACATTCTTCAGTAGCAGAATCAGCAGTTGCTGGAAGACCTGATGATATAAAAGGTGAAGCCATAGTTGCTTTTGTAACATTAAAACAAGGGTATGAACCTACAGAAGAATTGAGACAAGAATTGACTAAACATGTAAAAGTTGAATTATCGTCAATTGCAGTGCCATCAGAATTATATTTTGTAAATACTTTACCTAAAACTAGAAGTGGTAAAATTATGCGCAGAATTGTAAAAGCAATAGCGTCAGGTAAAACAGTAGGAGATATAACAACAATTGAAGAGGAAGCATCAGTTGATGAAATTAGAGATGCTTTAGATAGTTTGAAGAAAAAATAATATTTTAGAAGTAAAAATACTTTTATTATTATTTATGAGTGGAACATGAAAAAAGAGGATTTTAACGAAATTCATCTAGAGATTGATCGTTAAGTTTTATTGCATCTTGTTTAATTAAAGCCACTTGGCTAAGAACAGAATCTTGTTCTTCATATGTAGGTTTGTCAGCTTTATAAATTAATCCAGTAGGAATACGATCTTCATATTCATAAGATTTTTTAATAGCAGATTCAAGATTAGTAGGGTCGTAATCATCTTCTAATTTATAGACTTTATTTCTATACCAATCATATGTATTAATTTTATTATAAGTTACACAAGGACTAAAAACATCAATCATAGAAAATCCATTATGAGTAATGCCATTTGTAACTAATTCAGACATATGATTTGTATCACCGGAAAACGCACGGCCTACAAAAGTTGCTCCAGATACTATCGCTAATGGAATAGAATTGATAGGATTCTCAATAACACCACCAGGAGTGGATTTAGTAGACATATCTAAACTTGAAGTAGGAGAAGCTTGACCAGTGGTTAGACCATATATTCCATTATTCATAACAATATATGTTAAATTCAGATTTCTTCGCATAGCATGAATAAGATGTCCAAGTCCAATTCCATAGCCATCACCGTCACCACCAACAGCAATTACATTTAAATCTTTATTAGCTAACTTAGCTCCAGTAGCTACTGGAATAGACCTACCATGAATTGAGTGAAAACCATAAGTATTAACATAATGAGGGAGATTAGAAGAACAGCCTATACCAGACACGATTAGAACATCTTTAGGTTTAATATCAAGTGATGCTATAGCTTTTTGTATCCCATTTAAAACTCCAAAATCACCACAACCTGGACACCAATCAGGAGTGACTTTGGATCTATAAAGTTGTATTTCAGCCATTTATAATTCCTTCAACTCCAACATGTATAGTTTGTTCAGTACTATCATTTATAATTTTTTCAATTCCAGTTTGTATTTCAAGAGGATAAAATGGTTCACCATTGTATTTTAATATCTTATTTTTAAGAGTAATTCCAGTATTTGATGTAACTATACTTCCAAATTGTCCAGTATAATTTGATTCAACAAGAACTATTTTCTTACAAGATTTAAGTAATTCTTCTGATTCACGATCTTGAAAAGGCCAAATATATTTATATTGAATAGAATTAACACTCTTACCATTTTTTTGTAACAAGTTTATTGCATCTTTAATTTGACTCCAAGTTGATCCCCAACCTAAGAGAGTGATTTGTGCATTATCATCACCCCAGATTTCTGGAAGTTGAATGTCATCTTTTATTAACTCCATTTTATTCATTCTTTTTTTCATTTGTTTCTCTCGCATTATAATATGTTCAGGAATTCCGGCAAATACATCACTTATATTATCACCATGTTCATTATGTTCATCAGTAGCAGCTGTAAACATATTACCTTCTTGACCTGGAATTGCACGCGGTGATATTCCAGAAGTAGTAAACTTATAACGGTTATATGGTATATCAGCAGTGTTTTCTTTAGCTAATTCACCTCTATCAATTTTAACATTAAAATCAAATGCTTCTGTAGTTTGATAATGCTCAGAAAGATACAAATCTAACGCAATTATAACAGGACATTGATATTTGTCAGCGAGATTAAAAGCTTCACAAGTAGTGGAATAACATTCTGAAATATCTCGTGGTGCTAAAATAATTTTAGGGAAATCACCAGCACCAGCACCAAACATTAGATTTAGATCACCTTGTTCAGTTTTTGTTGGTAATCCAGTAGAAGGTCCAGTACGTTGTGAATTTACAACAACTACAGGTATTTCACTCATGCCAGCCATACTAATTGCTTCAACCATTAAAGAAAAACCTCCACCAGAAGTTCCACACATAGACCTTACACCACCATGACTTGCACCAATCGCCATATTAATTACTGATAATTCATCTTCACATTGTTTAACTGCTACGCCATATGATTTAGAGTTTGAAGTTAACCAATGTAATATTGATGAAGCAGGAGTCATTGGATATGCAGAATAAAATTTACATTCTGATGCAACTGCTCCAATAGCAGTAGCAAAATTTCCTGTAATTAATATTTTTGGGACATTAGAAAATTTTAGGCTATGTTTTACAGGCGAGAAATTAGTTTTTGAATAATTATAAGCGTTTTTTGCTAGGTCAATATTAAATTCTATTACTTCAATTTTTTTCTTACCAAAAATAGTTTTAATAACACTCTCTAGAATTTCAAATTTTAAAGATAACAAATGAACAAGTGTTCCAATCATAATAGTATTCTGGACAGGAAGTTTCCCAAATTTCTGTGCAGTTTCTTGACCATATTTAGTAGATACCATATCAAGAGATTTATTAAGTAATTCGGTCATAGGTAAACCAAATTTTGTTACAGAAGAATCAATGAAATTATCAACATCTCTAATTTTATTAATATCATAAATTATTCCACCAGAAGGAGTGATTTTTTTACCATGAATTTCAACAGTATTTTGATTAAGCGCAATTAGAATATCTAACCCATCACCTTGTGAATAAACAGTTTTATCCGAAGCACGAATTTCAATCCAATTATGTCCTCCACGAATAGCAGATTGATAACTAGTTTGAGTGCAAACATTAAGTCCATGTCTAGCAAAATTTTTAGCAATAGTTTCACCAGTCGAAGCACCACCTTGTCCAGCAGTTCCTCCAACCCTAATATAAATCTCTTCATTCATAACATAAACACTCCATATCAGTTATTATTCTATTATAGGAACTTTTTAATCTAATAATAAAAGTATTTCCATTATAGACAGATTATTTTGGGAATTTAATAATGAAAAATTAGACAATATACTATCAATTATTAAAATAAATGAATATTAATATAATAAAGAAAAATTTTAATAAAAAATAATAGAATTATTTTAAAAGAATTAAATACCTAATTAGTAATTATATAGAAATATATGGATCAAAGTGACTTATTAACAAGATCAGGAAATACAGAAGATGAAGAAAGAGAAGTAATTCTAGAATTAACACGTAGAACAAAAGCTTTAAGAAAAGGGAAACCAAAAGAAGAGATAGACAACAAAATTCTAAAAGATAAAAAAACTGTTTCTGATTCTAACTTAGTAATAGTAGGAACTAAGAAGCCAATACTAAATTACGTTACTGCATGTATAACTGCTTTTAATAATGGAGAGCAAAAAATTAAACTAAGAGCTAGAGGTAAAGCAATAAACAATGTAGTGGAAGTTTCAAATTTATTAAAAAACAAATTTATTAACAATGTAAAAATTGCAGATATAAAAATCAATGGTGAAGAAGTAATAGCGCCAGATGGAAAGAACATAAGATTACCATTTATGGAAATAACATTAAATAAAGATTAGAAATCATACAATAGGTTGTGTAACATTTTCAATTTTACTTATAGTTTCATTATTCAATATAATTTCTTTTATTAATAATTTTCCTGTTACAGGATTTAATAGATTCATAACAGGCGCATAATCATCAGTAAGTATAATAGAATCAGATAAATCAAGATTTTCAGTATAACGTTTCTTAATTATTTCTTCAGTATTTATAGCAGAAATGATATTTTGAGAATTTGCAATTAGTTTTTGATTAGAAAGTGAATTAACATTTTTATGAGCTATGATTATTACGTTTTGCACAAATAAATCAGAAGAAATGTTTGAAACTTGATAAATATCAACTATAGGATAGATTTCTTTCATAGTTTTCAATTCAGCTTTAAATAATTCGGATGCAGAACCATCTAATGAAGTAATTATATTAAAAACAAGAACGCCATTATCAGATAAATGATTAGAAATTAATTGATGAAATTCTTTTGTCATAAGATGAAATGGAACATAGGTTTTACCATATGCGTCAAGTACTATTAAATCATAAATTTGATCAGTAGTACGTAAGAATACTCGACCATCATTAACATATATATTCATTCGTGGATCTTCACTAACATTAAAATATATTTTAGAAATATCAATAACATCTGAATCAATTTCAACAACATCAATTTTAACATTAGAATAATCTTTAAGAAATCTTTTAGGTCCAGAAAAGCCTCCTCCACCAATAAACAGAACGTCTATTATATCAGGATTATAAGCGAATCCAAGATGAAAGAGTCCAGTGTAGAGATATACAACTCTATCAGTGTCTTTTAGATCCATTGCACTATGAAAATTATTATCAAGAATTAAAGTACGAATAGATGATAGATTATCATCAGTTACTATTAATCTATGATACATAGTGTCACGTTTCTCAACTACCCCAATTTCATTAATATTTGGAGTAAAAACAAGTATAATACAAATAAAGATAGATAATAAAGCAAAAGGTTTGAGCATTAGAGTTAAACCAAATAGAGAAGTTGCAATTAACACGATACTAACTCCATAAAGATTAGTGGTTAGACTAGCTTCAGGAATTAAATAAAAAGTAGTTAGAAAAGTTCCAACTATACTTCCTAGAGTTGATATAGAATAGAGATTACCAGTTGATTTACCAATTATTTCTATTTTTTTAGTAGTTAATTTAATAGCATATGGAGATACCATACCAAGTAAAATACTTGGAACGCCTAAAATTAATATAGATGCTAATAAGGGACTAAAGCGTTCTCCTAGATTTGTAGATAGAACAAAGGAAAATATTGTAGTTG
>CALBXV010000203.1 GCA_937890045.1 uncultured archaeon | reverse complement strand
TATAACAGTCGCATTACCATACACATCAGCAGTACCATTCCCGACCAGAGTACCTGGCTCATTAACTTCATCACCATTTACATCTTCCCAATGATGTGCATTAAGTTTTTCTGCACCATATTTCTTATCAATATATTTTGATAAAGTATAATATGTTAATGGCCAATCATAATATGGATTAGTAACCTGTTGTGCATACATAACAATCCAATGTAATTCAGAATCTCCATAAAAATCATATGCAATTGATTCTGGTGTTTCACCATCCATAACATTATAATCAGAATAAAATACTCTACTCTTAATAAACTCTGTTTTCATTCTTATTCTTGTAAGAATATTTTTAACTGAAGTGAATTGTTTATTACCCTTTATACCATTAATATCATAACCAATAATTTTAAAATTAGAAAAATATGACATTAGTATCCCTCCTCAACTTCATGTCTTGTATTCTTTTTAGTTTCAGTAAATGCTAATTGAACAACAATTGAAGCTGGTTCACCATCTTCATGTGCCGACCAACCATCTGGAGCATAGTTTGTTGTTATGTTAGTTAGAACACAATTATGTAGTCTAGGTAAATGTTCATTTCTTTGAAATACATCGGACTCACTTAAATGCATAAATTCAATTGAAAATTCATTAGGGTAACTATAAAGTGCTTCACTCTGATTACCATCAGCATCAGCATCTATTGAAAATGTTGGTCTTGAGTGTGATCGAAACATTTTAATTATCCTTGCAACTTCTTGAAATTCTGTTTTTGATGTTGCAATAAACTCAAAGTTAAAATTAAATACTCTAAATGGAATACCAGAAAATAATTGTTCTTCATAAGGATTTTGTACAACTCTTGTTGCTTGACTCATGCCACTAACTACTCCACCACCACCAAGAGCAACTCCAAGAGCACCAAATGCTCCTGCAATTTTAGCACCAACACCGAGAGCAGCTGCTTTTGCAACTGGAGCAGCCATACCAGCACCAAAGTCTGATAAAATACTTCCTATGTCACCTTTACCTTTAATCAAACTTTTAGCTGCGTTACCCATAGCACCAATACTCTCCATCCCCCATGTTGCACCTTCATTGTAAACAACAGATGCTGGCATATATAAAAAACAATGTTCTACGTTCTGAGCAGTAGTTCTTGCTCTAGCTAAAACCTGTTTACCAAATTCAATACCTAGTGGGAGTAAGCGTAAATTATCTGGATCATCAGTTAATTCTTGTCTTTTTTCCTGAGCAGTTGACATTATATTATTTGCCGCATCAATTTTTTCTTGCACTTCTTTTGTCGGTCTTAGAGTAGTGGAGTGCCATAAATTCATGAGGTTCATAGAAGATGTGTTAACCATCCCTTCTAATCTTGCTTTTTCACCTGCCAACGCCGATTTTCTAGCTGCTTCTAAATCACCATTCTTAAACGTAACTCCACCCTGTTTAACAGCAGTAAATCTTATACATTCTCTTGCTGTTTCTTCAATCTTACTATTCTGTTTTCCTCGATCAATGAATAATGGATATTTATGTATTTTAGTAGCTGTAGATGTACCATTAACAGCGAGTCTGGTAACGGCTGCTCCAGCTACTGAATTTGGAGAATCTATATCTTGATGTGCGAAACTTTCAGACACTTCTCTTAAAAAACCAAACTGTGATGCCATTTTACCACTCCCTGTTATAAATACTATGAGTATCCTCAATAATGAGTATTTATAAGAGTTCTATGAAGAAATATCCTAGAGTTGGAAAATATAAAGTAAAGAATAAGGAGAAATATGTAGGAAATCTCCATGAATGTAAACATCGCTCAAGTTGGGAACTTACATATATGAAATATCTTGATAATAATCCATCTGTATTGGAATGGGGATCGGAAACAATTAAAATCCCTTATTATAATCCAGTAGAAAAAAGAAGTAGACGATATTTAGTGGATTTTTATGCAAGCGTAATAGATAAGAATTGTAGAAAACAAAAATACATTATAGAAATCAAACCAAGTAATCAATGCTCTCCCCCAAAAAAACCTCTGAGAAAAACAAAAGCCTATAGAGAAGCTATAATGGCTTATATGGTGAATCAAGCAAAATGGAAAGCTGCAAACAAATATGCTAAACAACGTGAATGGAAATTTGTAATTATTACAGAAAAAGAACTCGGAATCAAGTAAATCTATTATAAATACATTAAATGTCAAATTCAATAGGAAAAATGCAGAGTAAGGGAAAGAGCGTAGGTACTGCTCAATTGGGTAAGTTATATACCTTTAAGTATATAGCTACGGAAGATTTAACACCTTACTATGATATGTATCCAACTTGTATTGTAATATCAAAATTCACTAGTGGATTTAAGGGTATTAATTTTAATCATGTAGACCATGATAAAAGAGAAGAATTGTTAAGAAAATTAAGTGGATTATTTACAAAACAATCTGGACAAAGAGTATTTAAATTTAGAGAATTTAGAACACTAGTAGGACTCAGATCATATAGAGATGCATTAGTCTGTGTTCGTAATTATAGATTTAAAAATTTACGAAGTCCTTTAATTCAAATTGATGATAGTATTTGGGAAAAACAAATAAATCATTGTGATGAGATGTTTGTTAAAGTAAATCCCATAACTAAAAGTAGATCATTAGTAAAAAGTGAGTTAGTTTGGATAAACAGTTTAAAACAAATAAGAGGAAATAACTAATGGCCATCGGCGGAAACATAGGATTCAGAAAAGTAATCGGGGGAGGCGGTTCTGGTACATTTGGGCCTGGCGTCACACTTGGATTTAATATTCCATTCGGTACTAATGCTGTCAATCTGCCAGATATCGGTAAAGGAAGAACAACGCCAGACAATACAATAAACAGAATTAAATCCCACGCAATAAACGATGGTCTGTTTTCAAGACCAACATTATATAATATAGTATTGACTAAACCACCTAAATTAAAAGGATGGAGTCATGACCAGCTTAGGAAGATAGGATTTAACTGCAATAATATTACAATCCCAGGCAATAACATAGCGACCAAACCACTCCAAACATATGGTCTTAAAAAAGAATATGCATATAATAAACTTTTTGACGAAGTTACATCTTCATTTTATTTAAGTGAACAAATGGATGAATATCATTTCTTTGAATCTTGGCAAGAGCTGATGTATGCACCGAATCATAGTTTAGGATGGTATAATGATTATGTATCACATCTAGAGATACATCAACTATCCAGAAATGTAGAAAGAGGAACAAGTAACGATCTAGGTGTAATATGTAAATTTACCTTAGTTGATGCTTATCCTAAATTGATATCACCATTATCATTAGATTATTCAAGATCAAACGATATTCAAAAGTTTACTGTAAACTGGACTTTTAGAGATATGTTAATAGAACCAACAAATAGTAAACGAACATCGGGTAACTTGTTTAAGGACTTTAGTGATTTAAATCCTCTAGAAAAATCTTTCAAACTGTTTAGAGATTTTAATATGAACTCAGGTAACTTAAGCGTGGTCAGAGATTTACAAAGAGGGAACATAAGATTTACTTAATATAATTTTATATTATTAACAAACAAGGAGACATGAGATGTCATTACCAAGAATAGCTACACCAAAGTATGAACTAACTATACCATCATCAAATAAGGTTGTAAAGTATAGACCTTTCTTAGTCAAAGAAGAAAAAATACTTCTTCTAGCATTAGAAAGTGAAGATGAATCACAAATAATGAATGCTGTAACAGACATCATTGATAATTGTGTAACAGACGATGTTGATGCAAAAAACTTAGCGATGTTTGATCTTGAGTATATCTTTTTACAACTAAGAGCAAAATCTAAAGGTGAAGATTTAAATTTAGAAGTACCATGTGGAAAATGTGATACTCCAATTCCATTTAATCTCAACTTATTAGATGTTAAAGTTTCTCATACAGATGGTCATACAAACAAAATTCCATTAGCTGAAGATGTTGGTGTAATAATGAAGTACCCATCAATCAAACTTA
>CALBXV010000202.1 GCA_937890045.1 uncultured archaeon | reverse complement strand
TGACTATGCTAGCAATATGGCAAACTATAATAAACATAAGAAGATGGGAGAGAACGAAGCTGCTAATACATACTTGCATAGGGCACACCAGGCGGCCAATATGGAACTATCAGCACTAATGGCTGGTAGTGATATTGGTGCTAGATATTCGGAAGTGTTTCTTGGGGAAGATGTTGCCCCAAGTGTCGAAGATCGGGCAAAAAATAATACGGCTAAACCTATGGTTAGGATGGTAGGTGACAACATGTATCTCTTTTTTATGTGGCGTAAGAATGGTATCAGAGTAGGTGCGGGTAAGATGGATGTGAAGGTATGGAATAAGGATAAGATGACGGGGGCTATCAAGAGAGTTAGACAAACAAGAGGGTTGATGCTTAAGGTTGCTAAAAATAAAGGTATGGTAAAAGACGAAGACCTAAAAAAGTTAGAAAAGCTGATGTTTGTTAACTTTGGCGCAAACTTTAAACCTCGTATTCAACACCCAGACCAGAAGAAAGCACAAACCACATCTCATTGGAATGGTACTGGGATCTCAAGTTATAGCAATGCTGCGGCTATTACCCTGTTAAGAACATACACCAAAAAGGCTGAAAAAGTATTAAAAGAAGAAAATGAAGATTTTGCCCCTTATGTAGAAATACCAGGCAAGGCAGATCGTATATGGCACAAATTACGATACACCGCAACATGGTATATGATTTATGTACGTAGATGGGATGTTCCATATATAGAAGCGAGGCTTGCACATAAATATATGGTGCAAAAATACCACGATGTGGCTCAAAAAACAGGTGCTTTGAGTCAGGGCACTGATCCCGCAGCGGTGGATGCTGTTATGAAAGGTATAAAGACATTTTTAACAGATAATAATATTAGTACTTTCTCTAAGGAACAGATAAACCATTTTGGTATAGGTGCTATTCGTCTCAGTGGTATAGATAATGGTGTATTAGGTATTCCCCTTGCTTCATCTTTTGATATAAACTCTACCGTGGGTGGTATAGGTCAGGGAATTTTAGTATTAAAAGATTTAAATGGAACACCAACGCCACATATATTGATACCTACTGGTAAAGAACCACTGATATACACACTGGATACAATAAAGAATAAAATAGAAAAAGGAAAAGGGACGGAGGGGGGGAACCCTACTTACCACCTTATGACAGATGTATATAACAGCGCAGAAGAATTATCAAGGACTTATTTTAGAAATCTCTTAGAGGATAAATCCCCCGTTAAAATGGATGATATACATTTTTTAAAGGATAAATTAGACGAGAACGGTGCTGTTATAGATGGGTGGAGGGAGAATGTTAAAAACCTAATCTATGCTATAGGATCAGATATCGAATTTAACGATCGTGGTGAAGATATTATACTGGACAAAGGTGTGGGGGAATTTTTAGATGATATAGTTAAAAAAAACTTAGACCTATTTGAAGAGATGGGCGAGGCCTTCCGCTTTTCTAATCTTACCAGGCATAGTGTAGGTGAATCTGGGGGAGAGATACTTACAGAAGAGGAGTTTAATAATATTGTTCCAGAGGCAAAAAAGTTTGCAGAGGAGGCTGGTGTACATGTAGATGAGTGGGTGTTTAGGGATGAAGATTGGGAAATTGATCCCAACACTGAAAAGGGTAGGCAAATATTAATGTCTATATATTCAAGGGTACAGGTTGATGATAAAATTAAAAACGGAGTTAAATTTTATATAAGGGGGATGTATGAAGAATACGATAGGTGGATGGAAGAGACGCAAGGTGTGGGTGGAGGAAAGACAACCAGGACAAGAATCACAATATTTCGTAGGGCGGGTGGAAGGAGATCTACAAGAGAAGTCCTCATCCACGAAATTGCCCACGGGTTCCTCAGTAAAGGGGGCAAAATCACGGGGTACACGGAAGACCTAGAACTGGGTGATGTAATCGGGGAGGAAATAAAAGCTATGGGATTAACGGGTATGTGGCTAAATAACATTGGCAAACCAGGGTGGAAAGCAATAAAAAAGCGTATGATTAAACCACCCCATCCCCAAGACAGGGCGGTTAGACCATATTTATCAAGCCCAACTGACGTGATTAGATATTTTTTAGCAGAAGGTGATCCCAGTGGTATCTTCGCTGCCAGTGGTATTTTCGCTGGCGATACTGATACAGGAATGAGCAGGGGTGTGGCTTTGGGTAAAGTTGATGTGCAGAAAATAGTAACTATGCAGCCCGACTTACTGTATACAAAAGAAGAGCAGGAGATAATGGCGACCCAATTATTAGAACTACAGAAGAAACTTGCGAAGGCGGTAAAAGATAGGGATATTGAACTTCAGCTTAAAATAAGAAGAAACATATCAATTTTACAGGGGAACAGAAGTCCTTCATATGCATATGGGTTATTAGCAACTCTTGGCGATAAATGGTTTCCTATAAAAACACTTATAGAATTTGCGTTGCCGATGATAAATGTTAATACTCATAATATTGTATTTTTAGAGAGAATGGCAGCCCAAGGTATGGTTAGGAAGGCTCAGGAAGTGCAGAGAATAATTGAAGTCCTTACACAACGAATGCCAAAAGAACAGCGTATGAAGGCGTTTGACCTTCTTGACGGGAAAAATGAAGACTCAGATGCAAGTAGGGTTGGTAGTTTAAGAAATACAATAATGCGTATACTTGAGCATAAAAAGGATGATATAATAAAACTAAATGATGCCAAGAGAAAGATAAAGAGTGTAAATGATAAACATAAGAGGTTGATCAGGGAACTAGATGACTATAGAAAAGAGGGTGCGGATCAAGGAACAATTATAGCGGCAGAAAATAACATAAAACAAGTACTGAGGGAAATAAAGGATGCTAAAGAAGAATATGGCGCCCTTCGTTTTAAAACAGAACAGGAAATAAATACCAACTATAATCCCGCTATAGTTAAATTTCAAAGACTTTCAAATAAACACTTTATAGAAAAAACATTACCCGAAAGTGATTTAGATCCTAAATGGCACAAGCTTATTATAAAGTTAAGGGTGTTTCAGGCTGCCTTGGGTGATGAGCTTTTTGTAAGAGACTTAATTGACGAGCAAACATACATATGGCATCATGGTAGATATACCCATTATATGTATTTAAAGCACTTTATTGGGGTAACTGAAAAATTTGAGAGAGGTGGAGGGGGAAAGATAGAAGCAGGCCACTTAACACAAAGGGAAGGTATGACAGATGAAGTTCGGTGGGAACTGGCCCAGATAAAAGATATAGCCATTGTTATTCCTGTTGGGCTTG
>CALBXV010000201.1 GCA_937890045.1 uncultured archaeon | reverse complement strand
GAGAAAAGTTTAATCCAAAGTTTATAAATACAACTACTGAAGATGCATTTTATAATTTTTTTGTAAAACGAGATGTTAAGATAGATTATTTACATATAGATGCAGGACATACTTATGAAGATTGTAAACAAGATTTTGATTTGTATTCTACTTTAATGAATGAGAACGGAATTATATCAATACACGACAGTGATGAACGATATTGGGAAGATTTTGAAACTTATGAGGGTGAACCACATGATATGTGTATAGGTCCAAGTGAAGTTGTAAAAGAAATTAGTGATGAATGGGAAGTATTTAATTTGTTTGATTATAAAGAAAAATCTGAAAAGTTATCATCTTCTGGTTTAACTTTGTTGAGGAGAAAAAATGTTTAAATTGACAAAGTTTACAAAAGAAGAAAAAAAGAAAATCAAAAAAGAATATAAAGAATGGGATGAGATTGAAAATGAAATTTGGGTAGAAGATGAGATAGAATCTCATATGACACCTTATATAAGAGAATATTTAAAATTTTATCCGTTTGTAAAAAAACTATCTCAAAAGATGTGGTTGGTCATAAAATTAAGTGACTTTGAATCTCACACAAGTGAGTGGATTGAGGGGAAGATACAAGAAAACAATACAGTAGAGTTTGAAGATTTTAATGATGAAGTTTCCCAGAGAATATCTTTAGAAGAATGTGAAAATCATAAATCAAATTTTATAGAAAGTAAAATTAATAATCTAATGTTTACTAGTTTTCATGATGAATTACAATCAAGACAAGTATTAGAAGAATGTGAGAAATTTAATAGTAAGTTTATATTGAAAAGAATAAAAAAATATGAGGGAAAAATAGATCTTGAAATGGAACTTGCTAAAAGACAAATTTTATTAGAGTGTGAAAAACATACTAATGATTATGTTAAAGAAAGGATAAAAGAATTTCAACCACTTACATTTAAAACTGAAAATCATGAAGATTTGTATGAAGATATGCATTGGAGAGAAGATTTAGAACAATGTGGAGAACACACCACAGAATTTATCGAAGAAAATATAAAATTTTATAAAGGTCGTGATATAGAAATGGCATTACCTATACAAGAACTTGAATATAGATTAGTACTTGAAGAGTGTGAAAAATATAATACGGAATATATTGGTCGTGAGATAGCAAGATTAAAAGATGACTATTTGATTCGTGATCCCCAAGAAGAATTAAAACATAGAATGAATCTTGCATTTTTTGAAGATAATATAAAGGATAAAGAAAAGATAGCTAATAAAGATACTTTTTGGGATATGATTTCAGTTCATGGTTTAGAGAACATGGAACTTCTCAAACGTGAATTGAATGAAGTAGGTAAAGGTTTTTGTTTAGCTAAATGGAATCAGGTTAGTATTCTTTTACAGACAGGCCAGACTCATTCTTGTCACCATCCAAGACCACACGTTGTTCCATTACGAGAATTAGAAAATAATCCATCTGCATTACACAATACTAAATTTAAAAAACTTCAAAGAAAGACGATGTTAAAAGGTGGAAAACCAAAGGAATGTGATTATTGTTGGAATGTAGAAGATGCTAACCCTGATGCATTTAGTGATAGGATTATGAAAAGTGGTGAGGCTTGGGCATTTCCTTATTTTGATAAAATTAAAGATGCAGACCCAATGGAAAATACAAATCCATCATATGTGGAAGTTAGTTTTTCTAATCAATGTAATCAAGCGTGTGGTTATTGTGATGTCAAGAGTAGTTCTAATTGGCAACATGAAATAGCAACTAAAGGACATTATCCTACAAGTGGGATGTATAACAATACGGAGTGGATGGAACGAGATGGTATTGTTCCTATTCCATATACACAACCAAACCCATACAGAGAGGCATTTTGGAAATGGTGGCCAGATTTATTTCCAAATCTCCATACATTTAGGATTACTGGAGGAGAACCACTTTTACATAAGGATACATTTAAAGTTTTAGATTATATTATAGAAAATCCAAAAGTTAATCCACAGATAGAAATGTCTGTAAATAGTAATTTATGTGGACCACAAGATTTGGTAGATGAATTTATTGACAAGGTTAAATATATAACAGATAATGATTTAGTTTGGAATTTTGCATTATTTACGAGTATAGAATCTTGGGGAGCACAAGCAGAATATATGAGAGATGGAATGGATACTGATAGATTTTGGAATAATTTGGATATGTTTTTAACTAAATGTCAAAAACCAGAAGCAACGATAATGTCAACTTATAACTTAACGAGTGTTCCAACTTATCACGAAGTGATTAAAAAAGTATTTGATTTAAAAAAGAAACATTATAATGGAAAACGATATAGACATTATGCAATTATTTTGGATACTGCATATATAAGACATCCTGAATTTTTACAAGTTAGATTATTATCTACATATTGGATAGATAAAATAAGAGAAGATGTAAAGTTAATGAACTCGTTAGCAGAAGAAAAATATACTCATATTTACGGACACGGACATGGTGGATATTATGATTTTGAAATAGAAAAATTACGAAGGGTTTTAGATTGGGTAGATGCACCACTTGATGATATAAAGTGGTTAGTGAAAATGAGAAAAGATTTTGTAAAATTTATTGATGAATATGATATAAGACGAGGAAAAAACTTCTTAAAAACTTTTCCTGAAATGGAAGATTTTTATAATTCGTGTAAAAAATTAATATGAGTTTAAATTTAGTTACAGTATGTGGTCATAATACTACAATGTTAAAACATATGTTGAACCATTATAAAGATATAGTTGATGATATTTTTGTAGTGGCATATCTACATAAAAAGGATGATGGAGTATTAGAAGAAATAAAAAAAATTGTTTCCGATATAGGATCTGATATTTATAATAAGATAGTATTAGAACCATTCAATTGGGAGAAGGTTACATCGTTATATAATGAAATTATCTCTAAAAAACCAGATGAATGGTGGATAGTATCAGATGATGATGAATTTCATGTTTATCCATTTGAACTAAATGATATTATAGATAGTTGTGAAAATTCAGGATATAAATTTGTTACAGGTGCATTTTTAGATAGAATAGGTGAAGGCGGAAGCTTTCCAGAGGTAAACGATGATAGTGATATTTGGAAACAATTACCATTAGGAGGTTCTTTTAGAATGAGAGTATCTAATGCATGTCCTAATAAAGTTCCAATTATACATGGTTCTTTAAGATTGGAAAACGGGCAGCATTATGTAGTATTTGATGATGGAAGCACTTCATATGGGAAGAATTTTATTAATCATCCATTAAGGTATCCAGTAGATCAATGTTTTATTCAAGTACACCATTTTAAGTGGGATAGTTCTATTATTAAAAGATTGAAACAAGTTTCAAGTATTAAGGAAAAATATACATATCATTGGGAGTATCAAAAGATGTTGGATTTTATAGTTGAAAATGATTATAAAATTCCAATAGATAATTCTAAATTTTATATAGAAAGAATTGGAAATAAGTTTACGGATCATTTGAAATGGGATAATATCGTAAAAGAAAGTTTGTTTTATAAACAATGAAATTAGCATTTATTGTACCAACTACAGCGTATCGCTTTGAAAAAGACCAGATAGGATGGAAGGGCGTACGAAGTAAAGAGGAAGAAAGTTTAAGAGAAAAACTTTTTTACCATCTTGAATATTTTTTAAAAGATAAAGAAAAATTAGATTGGAAGTTATTTTTTATAGAACAGCTTACTAAAAAACCATTAAATTGGGGTAAATGTTTTAATATAGGAGCTAAATTTGTAACTACCGATGAAGATTTTTATAATTATTTAGTATTTCAAGATATACGATTACATCCAGTTTTTGATAATAATATTTATAACCCAGTTGATAAACCAATGCATCTTGGATATTCCTATATAGGAAATGAAGAATATTCAGAAGATTTATCTATTGAAGATTTTATAAATGATCAACCTATATATGATACTTTCACGGGCGGGTCTATTATGATACCATCTAATTTATTTAAATTAATGAATGGATTTTCAAATAAGTATTGGGGTTATGGGTTTCATGATGATGATTTTTTTGAAAGAATAAAAATTTGTAATTTACCTACCGACGTAAAGTATACTAAAGATACAGAATTAAATTATATAAAATTAAATGGGCAAATAAGTTATGCTCAATTTACAGAAAATGAAGTTATTGATGGATTGTTTGAAGATGATTTTACTATAAATGTGAAATTTATGGTGGAAAGAATTCCAGCTTTTGATGTTAGTAAGGATAATAATAGATGTGAATATCAACTAATATGTAAACCAGGATTTCATTCTGGAATAAGTATAACTAATAATTCAACATTAAAATTGAATGTGTTTGATTCAAAGGATAAGTTAGAATCAACTGAAATTAGAATACAACCTAAAATTTGGTATGATGTTAGTTGGTCATATGATAGAGATAATTTATTGAGTTCTTTTTATGTTAATGGTCGATTGATAAGATCAATTAAAATGAAAAATCCAATAAAAAATTATGATAAATGTCCCTTGTATGTAGGAGTAGGAAATCCAAAAGGAAAGCAGTGGCGTAGTTATTATGAAGGTAATATTTCAACTATTTCAATTTATAAAAAATACATGGATGCATTAGAAATAGATCAACTATTTAATTATGGAGTAGAATCTTTCACAAAAACACGAGGTATATTGCCAATAACATATATACCATTTAAATCTGGTTATAAAAATATGAGTTTTGATATGAGTAAAAATTTAAATCATTTACAGTTGATACAATGTGATATATTGACTGGAGTTTTAAAAAAGGCAACTATTAAGAGTACTCCATATAGGAAGCATGGAATTTTTAGATATAATGGAAATATAATGTCAGATTATATAGGTAAGAAATCTTATACTAATAATAAAAATAATTATAAAATATTAACTGAAACAGTTAATGGTGGTGAACCAGTTGTAAAATCGGATGGATTAAATAATTTAAGATTTAAGTTATTGAAACGGGATCAAAAAGTAGGTAATATTTCATTAGATAAAGCAGAAATTTTATCTGTACAATTATAACATAGGAGAAAAAAAAATGTCAAACGAAAAAGATGCTAGAGATTTACTTGACAGTGGTGAATATTCGGATCCGGAAAGCAAAATAAAAGTTACGGAAGAATCTTCTGTCACCGTAATGTTATTTAAGATTATAGAGTTGTTGGAGCAACTTGATTGGAAATTGTGGGAACTGTATGGTTACCAGAAAGCTAGACGGGATGAAGAACTTTTAAATTCTAACGCAGGAGTAAATGATTTTGATTCATTTTTCGCAGAATTTAGAACGTTTATGGAAGAAAATAAGTCTGGAAGAAGTTCTGATGAAACTGTTGTAAGTAAATTATTTAAAGAAAAATAATGCAAAAACAAAAATTGGGAATTATAGTACCTTATAGGGATAGGGAAGATCATTTAAAGTATTTTGTTCCATCTATTAAAGAATACTTAGATGAATGTGGTATTCCACATAGTATTTATATAATAGAACAAGGAAATGAAAAATCTTTCAATAGAGGTAAATTATTGAATGTTGGATATGAATTATTTAAAGATGATTGTGATTATGTGTGTTTTCATGACGTTGATATAATACCACAAGATTCTTCTTGTGATTATTCAACTGTTCATAGACCTACTCATTTGGCATCCAGATTAAGTAAATTTAATTATCAATTAGTATATGATGAATACTTTGGTGGAGTTACTTTATTTACTAAAAAACATTTTGAATTGATTAACGGATTTTCTAATGAATATTGGGGATGGGGTTATGAAGATGATGATTTATTACATAGATGTAAAAAGAGAGGAGTACCCTTAGATATAGTACGGTTGGGAGAATATAAGGATTCAGATCAACAGAATAAAATGGTATTACAATTTATTGATAAATCTTATATTAAAATTGTACCTAGTCAGATTTTATCAGACACTTTTAAAAATTCATTTACTATACAGTTGTGGTTATATCCATCACACGATTTAATATTAAATGAAACAGATGATTACGATGAATATTATATTTTGTTTAAAAAATTCTTTTTTAATTTATCATTTACTAGTGGATTGCAATTAAAAGCATCAATATTAGATAAAGATGGTAAGGAATGGATGGTAGTAACACCTAGATTAACTGAGCAGTGGTTACATTACGTTTTTACTTATGATAAAGAAAGTGGTAGAATGAGTAGTTTTGTTAATGGAGTAGAATCAACTGCGTCACCAGTTACTATGGGAGGTCTATCAGTGAAACAATTTAAATCTTTTATGTATTTAGGTTGTGGCGATCCATATACAGGAGAAACAGATAACTTTAAAGGTTATATAAATCAAACTTCTATATGGAATAAAGCTCTAGAATGGAGAGAAATAAAATCTTTATTTAATAATGGAAATATAAGTGTTCCTACAATTAAAAATCAATCCTACAAATCTGTTGAAAATTTAGTTTATAGTACTAATGCAGAATTTGTTAATGATAGAAAACTAGATGATGTAAGTGGTCTCAAGTCGGAATCAATTTTAACTGATGTGATACAAAAAAATGTAAATATTAAATTTGGATATACATCTTTAATACCATATAGAAGGGATGGAAACTTTACTTGTTTGGAGCATCAAGAAAGTGGGTGGGACAATTCTAAATATGTGGATTTTGGTAGTAGAGAAAATCAATTAAGATTTTTTAATAAAGTAAAACGCAATTTAATAGATTTAACTAAAGATGGATTATCTACATTGGATTATAAAGTATTACAAACAGATACTTTTATGGGAGATTGTAAATATGTGAAGGTTGATATTTGATGAGTAATATGTCAATTGAGACAATGATTTGGAGTGGATGTTCTATACCATTCGGCAGTGGAATGATTAGTAATGATTGGTTGGGCCCAACCAATAATGTTTCTATTGTTGCAGACGTTGAGTCATACGACAGACCTGTAGTATGGTCACATCCTAAATTTTATGAGTTATTTCCTGACGTTAAAACATATGGTGAGTCCATTGAAGTTGTAAGCCAAATTAGTTATCCAATGCAATTAGGTAAAAGATTAGAAATAGATACGTATAATTTATCAATTCCAGGTTTTGGTATAGAATCACAATTTAGAACAGTATCTTCGTTTATTCTTAATAATAAAGATAAAATTGATTATACTAAAACGATGTTTTGTTATGATATTCCAGCTTTATCTAGAGTTGAATTATTATTGAATGATAAAAAACAGGGAAATTTCCGGTTTAATTCCACTCCATTACCGAAAGACTTTTTGTTAAACTATTTTCAAGTAGATTATTATGTAGCAAAATATTTAATGAAGATGGTAGAATATAAAGGATTTTTAGAATCAAAGGGTATTAAGGTTTTTTTCTTTAATATGTGCAAAAGAAGCGAGGGAGATCAACATTGGTATGTAAGTAAAAGTGATCAGTTTATGATTAATAATATGTTAAGTTTTACGAACCTAAAATTCCCAAGTCAAAAATCTATTCTAAAAGAGTTGGATATACAAAGTATAGTTAATGCTGGTGATATTGAAACTTTAGCTGAGGCCGGTTTCAATAGCGATAGTCATTTTTCACCTAAAGGACATACACAAGTGGCTGACATATATGAAAAATTTCTTAGGGAGAAATTACGATGAGTAAAAAATTAGCAATATGTGTTCCACATTATAAAAGAGAAGAACATCTTAAAAAGTTTGTTCCACATATGGATGAATTTTTTAAGGACAAAGATATAGAGTATAAGATATTTGTTGCCAATCAAGTTTATCCAGAT
>CALBXV010000200.1 GCA_937890045.1 uncultured archaeon | reverse complement strand
ATTATCATATAGATCAGTACTATTTTCTGAATACATTCTATCATGTTTTGGATAAAATACTACTCTACTATCAATCATCCTTGATAAGCTTTTTTCATCAATTGTTGGAAAGTTATTTGCTTCTTCATTTGGAGCATAAGTTGTTCGTAAAACTCCAGCTGATTTAGTTTCTATATCTGAATTTGATAATGGAGGATACATTCCTAGATGATTAGTCCAAAACCAATTATTAAATCCATTATATTCATATTGTGTTATTTTTTTTGTAGTAATATCATGTGTTATAAGTTTTGAAGCATAAACACCATGTTTTGTATTTTCATATCTATTAAAAGTGTTAAGAAATTTTATTTTATTATAATTTAAAACACCTAAAGATAACGCCAGATCACTATAAACATCATCTACTCTTGGTTCCAATGTACACGAAAATACAGGCGTTTTTTCTATTAAAGAACTTATACTAGTAAAAAAAGACCCACTAACAGTTTCATAGAAAAGATAATTAACTCCTGAATAATTTTCTGAAATTGCTCGTTTTGATAACCAATTAATAGCATCAATAGGTGACATATTTGGTATGACACATCTTTCAATACGAGATGTAGGTTCAACAGAAAAATCACTACCATCATCTAAGTATGTATTATGTATATCGGTAACAATTTCACTTATTGTTTTATCTCTATATGATTTAGAAACTTTAGCATGACTATCACTCATAAACTTTTCAGATATCAATTCTAAAGAAAGTACTTGTGCTTTTGGTTTTACAATTTCTCTGTCTTTTATTGAATTAATATGAAACAGTGGAGGATTAATTCTTACTTTATTATCTTCAAAATCTCTAATACCTATATCAATATTAATAGTTTCTTCGCCTACTATTGGAAGTTTATAAGGAAGATTATGTGCTTCTTTTAATATAAGAGAACCAGTAAGTGCAGGTCGAAAAATATTTTCATAAATAACTATTTCACTCAGATATGGAAGTAAATTAAAATTACCACCTTTCAGTTTTCTCGCTGAGATTATTTCTAATTTTGTAGTTCCAGAATCTACTCTTGTGGTTGACATTTTATATTACTCTACAATGATTTTTTTAAATTCAGATATAATTTGTTGTGTATACTCTGGTTTAATAATATTAATAGTTCTTTTAGCATCATTTAATGCTTCTTCATATAGAAAGTTAGTGATAGCTGTTGCTGTTGGTGCATCAGAATCGACTTCATAACCATCTGCATCTTCATAGTGGTGTGTGTCGTTGATATTTGCTTCACCATATTTCTTAATAACGAATTTCTTTAAATCAATATAAGTCAATGGCCAGTCATAGTATGGATTTGTCATGTAGTTACCATATAAAATAATCCAATGTAGTGTTGAATCACCATATACTTGATGTGCAAGTGATTCAGGAGTATCACCGTCTTTAACAAAGTATTGTTCAAAATATGCTCTATTTACTATATCAAACCTCTTTCTTACACGCTTGAGTATATCAGTAACGTGTTGAATATTACTATCATTTTTTACTCCACGAACATCGTAATTGATCGTTGGAAAATATTTAAAATATGCCATTTAGAATCCCCTTCCTGTTTCTGTAAATCTTCCAAATTTCGTGTCACCCATAACATCATCACCTGTAACCAATTCTGTTTCTATAAATGATAATCCAAGTGAAATTTCAACAGGCGCACCATTTTCAAATGATTTCCATGTATTTTGCGATGAAAAGTTTGTAGTAACATTTTTACAAACACACATTTTTATCTGTGGTATATGTTCATTAGTAATAAATGTATCGTTAATTTCGTCTTTTGTTAAAAATTCAATACGAAATTCTTCTGGATAATTTATTATACCCCTATTCGTACCATATGTTGGTTTTGAATAACGTCTGAATACTTTAATAATATTTTTAATTGCTGTTACTTCGGCTAGACTTCTTGCTCTGAAAACAAAATTAAAAGAAAATTCACGAAAATCAATTCCAGAAAATGTCATCTCTTTATATGGATTACTAGTATTACCAAAAGATGATTCAAGTCCTTTTTGCGCACTATCACCACCCAACGATCCAACCAGACCACCAAGTATAGCCATTTTTCCACCAGCAAACATACCAGCGAGTGCTCCAGTACCACCACCAATAATATTACCAAGATTAGATAAAGCACCAGATGTTGCAAAACTCCCACCTTTTTTTCCTAATGCACCAACCAGTCCTAAGTCTGTACCTTCCCACCCAACAGGTTCAGTGAATAAAATTTCATTAGGCATATTCAAAAAAATAAATTCTAAAGGATGTGCCTTATTAATATGTTCTTGATTCAAACCTTTCATTGAAGAAGTAAAAATCTTTTTGAACGTCCTTGCAGCATCACCTATATATGTATCTTCATCTATATATTTCATTATAGCTCTAAATGTACCAGTAGTTCCTTCATTATTTTTTATTGCTACAACTGCATCTTGCATTTCCATATGTTTCTTCAAGCTTTCTGTCCCACCAGAAGGTATTGATGTCGCAATATTTTTACTCGCAACTCCAAATTCTTCCACCGCATTCATTGCGTCTTTATATACCGCATCTAAACTGGCACTTTCTCTTTTATAAACAGTAAACTTAATAGACTCTGGAAAAAA
>CALBXV010000199.1 GCA_937890045.1 uncultured archaeon | reverse complement strand
TCTTTCTAGAAAGCCCAGAGTCTGCTACATATCCTTTATACATAGCAAATCCATCTATTTCTAAATGTCCAAATAAAACTTGTGATTTTGAATTTTTAATAAACTCTATTGTCTCATCATAATTTTCAGAGTTAATCCACGGGATTAAATCAATATTAACACCATCTAATGTTATTGTAGTTGGGGATGGATATGTGCTAATATTCTCATAATGACCATAGAGTAATTCAGAACTATTAACATTATTAGTATTTCTATAATATGTGGAGTGGTTACCTACAATAGAATATAATGTAATACCACATTTATTTAAATTATCAAAATAAAACTGCTTTACCTGGTGTAACGTATGAAAATTTACATACTTTCTACGATCAAAGGTATCACCTAAATCAACAACTGTTTTAATATTGTTTTCTAACAAGTAAGGGAAAAACTGCTTAGTATAGAAATGTTCTATATAATTTAAGAAGGATTGACTATCTTGTTTCCCACCGAAATGTTGGTCACTAATAAGAGCTATTTTCATGATTATATTCCTTAGTCCACTTAAAATGACATCTTGTACATTCAAAAGTTTGTATTGTTATACTACCTTTATGTTCTATATCAAAACTACAATTCCTATGTTTATGGTCAGGCTCGAACTGTCTACATCTTGCACATTCTTCAAAAGACATAACATAATAATTGTTCACTTAAACATTTCCCTTAATATATTAATAATAACAAATTTTAAGTTTTTAAACTCTTTCAATCTTCTTATTGTATAAGGAAGCCATTTTTCACCAAATGGAATATATAGTGTAACATTATATCCTTCCTTTAACAAGGAAGAACTTATATCCCTTCTAATCCCGTATAACAGCTCATAATGAGTATGGGGGTTACCTTGTTCCTTAATGAACTCAATAATGGTTTCATCATGTGTCCCGATAGCATGTTTCTTGTTACCATATAATAATACCCGTGATAATGCTAAATATGCATCAACTTTAAAAACGTCTTGTTGATATGCTTTTGTTATACTTTCTTTATAAGCGCCTTTAACTAATCTAACTGATATTCCTTTTGACATTAATACTGGTAGATCATTAATAGTTCTGTAAAGATTACTTTGAAGAGCTATACCAATATTTGGATTATTCTCCCATACCCTCAAGCACATATCAATCGTATCTTGTGTTACAGAGGAATCTTCCATATCTAAACGAATAGTTATGTCATATTGTCTTGCTTGTGATGTTATATTTGATAGTAATTTAAAACATATTTCTTTGTTTAGTTTTAAACCTAGTTGGGTTGGTTTGATAGATATATCAATGGGACCTGTTTTTAAAGGTTTTTTATAATATTCTATTATATCTAAATATTGTTTTTCTGCCTTTTCACAATCATCAATAGTTGTACTCAATTCACCAAGATAATCAATCGTTACTCCATAACCTTGTTCCCTTAAATCAGCAATAACTGGTTTAGCAGAATCAAAATCATGTCCTGCGATAAATCTCTTTGCTAATGGATATAGAAGTTTCATTTCATAAAATGCTCAAGTTTAGACTTTTTTTTTGGTTTCTTTGGTTGAGGATTGTCAGCATATTTTTCATGTGATATTAAATAATCTTTGTATTGTTTTAATGGTAATTTATTATTAGTTTCTTCCTTACTATTTTTTAATTGTTCTATAATACCCTCATTTTCTATGACACGGTATTTTATATACATTTGTTTCTTTTCTTTTGTAATACGTCTTACATAAGCATGGTGTATAATTTGTGTAAAATAACTAAATGGATTTTTTGATTTCTCTGGATTGAAGTTATGAGCATATAACAAACAATTTTCAATCCCATCAGAAACCATATCATCTCTAAATGTATAGTTAATAAAATTTGGTCTCCATGCTAAGTTCTCGGATATTTTTAAAAAACATTCACCCATATATTCTGTTGATGGTGGATCTGGATCATCAACTTCTCTGGCATCAATAACTCTCTGCTTCCATTTCTTAATTTCTATAAAAAACTTTTCGTTATCAACATAATGTTTCTTTTTATCTGTCATTTCCCTGTACTCCCAAATCCACCTTCATTACGTTCAGTATTAGTTAATTCTGATACCTCTTCAATTTCTGCTGTAACTACTGGGGCCATAACCAACTGTGCAATTCTATCTCCCCTTTTAACATAATAAGAATGATGGTTATGATTCATTAAAATAACTTTAACTTCACCACGATAACCAGAATCAATAGTACCTGGACTATTTAACACCATAATACCATGTTTAGCTGCTAACCCTGACCGTGACCTAACTTGTACTTCATAACCTTCCGGTATCTCTAAAAATATTCCAGTTGATACCAGTTTCCAATTAAATGGAGAAATTTTCACATCTTCATTACTACATATATCCATTCCAGCATCACCTACGTTTTTATAACATGGTAATGGATTATCACTTATATTTTTAATTTTTAATTTCATTTATATCCTTTAGGTGTTTTTTAGTGAGAAAGGTATTAATACCTCCACATTCATCACACGCATAATCTAAATAATATTGACTACCAGTAAAACCTTCTGAACAATTAGTTTGTAATGTTTTCTTGTCGCATTTGGTACAACAATATTTCTTCTTCATCGTTTTCATCGAACGGTTCCTCCTGTTCAAGGATTTTTTTATTTTTATTCTTAATGGCAATCATCTTCTTTTTCTCAAATCTATCTTTATTATTTTTTTTCCTACTTTTACTCATTTTCTTATTCCTTATAATGGTATTAATGTATAATTATAATCAAACTTCTCCTTCAGATAAATATTCAACCTTTCCTTCCAATGTTTCAGTCCATAATTTTGATGTTTCTTATAATGTAGATCATCTATAATATCATATAATACTGCTTTATTATTCTTATCATCCAATCTCAATACACGACCAATTGACTGTAAGTTTCTCACTTTTGCTTTGTATGGATGTGCGAAGATTAGATATTGTAAATTTTTGATATTTACACCAGTTGATAACACACCAGAACTTGCAACAATTATTGCATTCCTTTCTTCTTCTGTTGCCTTTCTAATTTCTTCTCTTTGTTCAACATCTGTTTCACCTGCTATAAAAAAGATTCGTCTTTTAGGTTGTTTGTCTAATAACATCTTTTCTAAAACTTTACCATGTTTCTCTACATAATTAAATAGAATCAACGTATTACCCTTTTGATCTAAAGCCAGATTACATATAAAGTTATTTCGTTTTGTATGTGTAACAATAAAATCTATTTCTTCTTGGTATGTAGCCTTCTTCAACTCTTTACATTCTTCTTCTGGATATTCTAATTGCAAACATTGTATGTTCAATTTAGAAATATGCTTATCATCCATTAATTCTTTTGATGTAGTAGCTGTATATGTTTTTCCAAATAATCCTTCTAATACTAATTTATGTGTTTTAGAATCTGTTAATGTTCCCGTTGTCCCAAATCTATACCTACAAGATGTTGTTTTCTCTAAAATACCTTTCAATGAATTAGCTGTTGCTAAATGTGCTTCATCACCTACTATTAAAGAAAACTGTTCAAAATATTCTTTCGGTAATCTATATAGACTTTGCCAAGTACTAATATATATTTGTTGTTCTGCTTTCTTTTCTTTACCAGAATATATTTTATGACATTGTTCTTCTACATCCCAATCATCAACATTAGATGAATAGTCACCAAAATCACCATACATTTGAGAAACTAAATTTGTAGTAGGAACAACTAATAACATCTTGTCATTATCTAAAAATCTTTGATACCATCTTATTAAAGAATATATAACTAAACTTTTTCCAGATGATGTAGGTGATAACAATAATGATCTATCATTCTTAACACAATGCATAAAAGATGATATCTGGTAATCTCTAGGTGTTATCTTTTCACCCTTACAATGAAGGTTAAGTGAATCAAAGAACTCTTTAATCTTATCTATATCACCTTCTTTTAAATGCCTGGCATCTACAATATCTGTTTGTAGTTTATAAGAATGTTTCTCAACCCATTCCTTTAGATAAGGAAGTAAACCTAGATACAGTTGACCCGTCTGTATATTAAAAAGTCTTATCTTTCCGTCCCACATTTTTGATCTTACTTTTGGATGAAATTGTGCATTGGGGACTTTAAAAGAAAAGTATTCATTTAATTCATAAGCAATATGTCGTTCACAGGACAATTGTATATATGTTTCATTTAACTTTGCAACAACTATCATGTCAAATCACCCGCTAAAAACTTTTTCCATTTTATAGTATTACTAATATTAAATGATGCATTTTGAATAACTTTAGCAGTTTCATTTATCAATTTAATTTTTTCTTCTTGCTCGTCCATCTTATTCTTTATAGTAAGAATTTGAGCATCACCATCTAAAAACATATCCATATCATTTTTTAAAACTTTCAAATCAAATGGTTCATCTTCATATTCTTTTGGATCAGCCTTTCCAGAATAATACTTCCATCTAGCAAGTTTTATAATTTTATATTCACTTTGAAGAAAACGTAAAAGATTTTTTTCAGTATAAGCTAGTTGATGATATTTGTTAGATAATTCGGGAATTGATACAGAATACCCATCAAGGTCAGTAACATCAATTTTCGTGTCTTTCGCACACATTTCTTTTAAATCACTAATATCCATAAAACAATTATACTAAATTTTGAGGGATTATACAAGGAAGTAGTTAAGTTAGTTTGCTTACGGTAAACGACCCCGTATATTTAAAGACAACATCCACTACTATTGGATCTAATGTGGTAGCGTTAGTGTCAAAAGCGATAGTTCCAAGAGATGTTGGAAATACATCTTTAAACCCTATACTATAATTTGGATTTGATTTATTCGTATGTATGATAATATTCATATCAGATTTAATAGCTAATGTTTCATTATCAAATTGAGCATATCTGTCTGGAAATCCCAATGATTGAAGCCAGTTATAAAGTTCTAAATAATTCTGCATATCTTCATCAACGATAAAACTTAAAGATAAATCTTCAAACTCTAATACATCTCCTTCTATTGGGATATTAGAATATGGTGTTGCTTGAATAGTGTTGCTTAATGTGATACTTGGAATACTCACCCTTTGGCAGAAATAGCTGACATTAGGCATTCTAAGAAAGTTAGTTTCAAACGATACTACGTTAAGCTGATTGAGGTTGGTTGGTTGGTTACGAATTGCCATAAGTTTTTCCTTTTATTTTACTATTATATATATTACACTATACTATATTTATAATATTTACACAAGGAAAAAAAATGAAATTGAATAAAACAACTATCGGCTGGTTCATCTTTCTACATCTAGGAGCTCTCCTAGCTTTTCTCCCATCTACATTCTGTTGGTCAGCGGTTGGTCTGTTTGCCTTTATGTATTGGCTTACAGCCAGTATAGGAGTCTGTTTCGGATTTCACAGATATCTATGCCACAGAAGCGTATTCCTACCAAAATGGCTAGACTATTTTGTTGTATTTTGTGGAACACTTGCCTGCCAGAACGGCCCTCTAAAATGGATAGCACAACACAGAATGCATCATGAAGCATCGGATACAACAAATGATCCACATAACGCAAGTCAAGGTTTTTGGTGGTCACATATTGGATGGATGTGCTATGATAGATACAAATTCGATAATAAAGCACGATTAAGAAAATATACTAAAGATATCAATGGCGACAAATTTTATCAATTCTTAGATAAATATTTT
>CALBXV010000198.1 GCA_937890045.1 uncultured archaeon | reverse complement strand
GTAATGGTTGAGGACATAAAATTAAATTATCATCTTCATATGCTTCAAATGGTTGATCTGCATAATTAAATATATTACTATACACTATATCACATTTTTTAGGATTATCATAATCATACTCTATTTCATATTTTGAATTTGAATAAAATGGCTCCCACCAAAATAACTTTTGTGTTTCAAAATAATCTTCTTCACATGACCTATTATATACTTTTATTTTTTTCATAAAATTCTTTTTACTTTAGTCAAACCAAAACCATTCTCATTCACATTACTATTACGTATGTTTTCATAAGATTGCCAATCATATTTCGATTCCTTTAAAGGTATTAATGTTGGCCAATTTATTTTCTCCATAATCTCATGTTCAGGATATGGTAAATCCATAAAATTTTTAGGTAACTTATCTTTAACACTATCCATATTTGAATTTTGAAATCTAATATCATTTCCATGTTGAATAGCAGAATTAAACTTTTTAGGAACTTTTTTATAAGTTAATCCCATTGACAAACATCTTTTAACAAAATCCTCATCATCAAATCCCCACAATTCACATTTTTCATCATACCCTCTTACTTTATAATAATTCTTTTTAGATATAGCTATTCTTCCACCCATTCCACCCATTTCCCATCCCTCGGCCCTAACCAAAATATTTTCATTTTGTAAAAACTGTTCTAAAACCCATTCTCCAAATCCTTCAATTATAAAATTATCTGCATCTATATTAACAATTATATCTCCTGTTGCTAAACAAGAAACAACATTTTTAGCATGTGACATTTTAAAATATTTAGGTTCTGTAGTATGATACAATTTAACCTTTCCTTTAAAATTATCAATTACCCACTCATTCATATCATCTTTAGAATTATAATTCAAAATAATATATTCTTTATCTATAATATTTTCAACCTTTTTAATATTTGTGGGTAAAGTTTGTTTAAGATGGTCTAATCTATTCATACTATTTGTACAAAAACTTATTTTCATTTTACGTCCATGATGGATATAGCTCCATTTTAATTACTTCAGTCCATTTTGTATAAGAATCAAATATATTATTTGGACACTTCTCAATTAAAAACTTAGAATTTCTAATATCTATTTTTTTATTTTCTAACATATAATCTAAAACCATTTCATTTTCCCAAGAACACCATTTTTTGCCGTGTTTAATATATTGTTTATGTGTTTCTATATCTTCTTGTCTCCACTTAAAATGATGAACTTGAATTTTGGGTGGCCACCAATCTTTACCTTTAACATATTCCTTCCATTCATCTGGAGATAAGACTCCATTTTCTGAAGTCAATATACTATGTTGTCCGCCTGTAAGTTTGTACTTCCCTTTAAGTAAAGGAACATTTCGTATATCATTATTTCTAATATATCTACTTATAAATCCTACATTTGGAAATTTTTTCCAAATATCATCATCATAATTTAGTTTAGAAAATTCACCATCCTTTCCTATTCTATCTATCGAAACACCATAAGCATATTCTGTAATATCATTAACAAAAGTTTTTAATGGTTTATCTAATACAACAAATTCATCATGGTCTGCCTGTATCCACCATTCGTCTGGTTTTGTTGAAATAACTTCATTGTAAATATCAGTTAAAAATTGTGCATCTCCAATATTTACATCTCTATAATCCTTATAAATTGTTAATCCATAATAATCCAAAACTTCTAAAGTTTCTCTATATTTTACATCATCAGATGAACCCCAAATAACAATATAAAAATTATCAACTCCTAATTGTTTATAATGTTTAATATAATGATGTAACAAAATAGGGTCTATACCCGTTACTGTAACTAAATTAATTTTCATTAGTTTTTTCTTTCAAGTCCTCCTTAAATATATCCATCAAAATACTTAAATAATCTGAATTAATTGTGATTGTTGTAATATCATTTATATAATGTGTTAACCAAGAAATTTTATTATAAAAATCCACTTCTGTATATAATTCTTCAATACCATTCTTTTTACTTTCATTTAATCTAGCATACATTAATTGTTTACCGTATCCGTTTCCCCTATAATTTTTATCCACCCATAATTGAATTAAACTTGATTCTGTCACATCCATCCAAGACCAACCTACATATTTATTATCTTTTTCTACAACACAGAATACCCAATCTTCTTTTAATCTATTTTCTGCCTCTTCCACTCCATTATTTAAAGGCCACCATTCTGAACTCCATTTCCAAGTATCCATTTGACTTTTAAATACTTCTATTCCTAACTTAAGCTTCTTTTTATCAATTTCAGTAATTAATTTTATTTCTGGGAGTAATTTAGCTGGTTTATAATTATTCAAATTATATTTAAAAATAACTTTAACTACATAATCCACAACCGAACTTATGTCTTTATATTTTTCCATTTATAACCTTTTTTTTATTTTAAGGTGTACCGTGTTCTCTTACAAATGATAATTTATTATATCTAGCATCCATTAAATAATCATAATTTACATCACAAAAAATATCTGGAGTAAATTGTTGAAGTTCTTGAATATCAAGTTCATCCGTATTTCCATATAGTTCTCTAAATTTTGAACTTTGTTGGTAAGCCTGGTTCCAAAATGCAGATGGTGGTATAACTGTCAATAAATAAGGATCTAATGTAATACGACCATTTCCCCTAACATGAAGATATTCTGCAAAATTTAATAAAGTCGTAACCGTTTTTTCATTTTCTCCAGGCAATCCTAAAATCATTCCAGCTGTAAAATTCTTTTCTGCACTCAATAATAAATCTGTTGCTTTATCTTGTTGTTTTTGAGTTAATCCTTTTTTAGCAACATCCAATATTTTTTCATCTCTATGCTCAAACCCGATAAATATATTATCCATATTTAAAGCATGTAATAATCTAATAATTTCTTTTTCTCGTTCTAATTCTTTCTTTTTACCCAATCCCAACGGTGTCAAAAACCATGCACTAGCATACATAAATGTATATTTAAACGAATCCCGTGAAATACCAAGTTTAGTAATTTCTTTATTTAATGACCTCAAAAATGCAAGATTAAAAAAATCATCCGCAGTTTCATTAATTTGAACTTTACCATATCTTTTTATATATTCTTTTAAATGTCCAGCGTATACTGATGCCCCAGTTAAACGATATCCTTCCGCTACTCTCGTACAAAATCCACATCTAGCCTGTGGGCCTACTGGACATCCATCAGCTGATGACATAGATATTACTGTCCAACCTTCTTCCAAACCTTCTCCATAATTATGATATCTTTTACGATAACTGAAATTTTCACCCTCACCTTTAAGTAAATCAAAATTTGGTCTTTTAAGTGTTTTTAAATCTCTTTGTTTTAGTTGTGTTCTTATTATATTATTATTCGAATCTTTATATGCTATATTAGGAACTTTTTCTGAAATACCATTTTTTAATATCATATCCCAAGTTTCTTCTCCATATCCAGTACAACACCAATCAACATCTTTAGTTTTTAATATTTTGTCACTCATAATATGGGCATAAGGCCCTCCAAATCCTATTCTCACCCAAGGTGCAGATTCTCTTATAGTCTTAAATCGTTTTAATACCATATGATAATTTCCTATCGTACAGTATAATCCAATATCTGTAATGTGTTTGGGTATATTTACATAATCGATTGCATATGGATTCATTGATTCATCAATAACCGCAGTAGGTATATCAGTATTACTGGCTATAGATACCATTCCAATTGGTGGATATCCAGAACAATTATATACTATTGCGTAATCCTGATCACCATGAGGCCACTTATCTCTATCTTCTTGTATAGGTTGGATTAGTATAGAACTAAAATTTTCTAAACTAATTGGTTTTTTGTTTTTGTCTTTAGGTACTATCATATAGTAATAAATATTTAACTTTTTCAAACTTTTTTAATTACTGCCAATCCTCCCCACCCATACTTTTCATTATGAATAGGTTTAACAGTTGGATCAAAATCTTCTGGTAATTCTCCTTTTCTCTCTTTTTCAAAAATATTATCTTCATGTGTCCAATCTGTATAATTTACTTTACCAAAATTAACAATTTCACAATAATTTTCATCTTTTAATTCTGAAAGGAATTTGGTTATACTACCACAACTTTCAGTATCATGTAAAGTAATAACTCCATTACTTTTTACTTTAGGATAATAAATTTCAAAATCTCTTTTTACTCCTTCATAAGAATGATCCCCATCTATATGAATTAAATCTATTTCAAAATCTATTTCATTTATTGCATCTTCAGATTTTTTAATAATTTTTCTTATTTCAGGATATTGTTTATTAAATGGATGATTCTCATCTCTATTCCAACGAGGGTGTCCTTGCCATCCATATAATACACCTTCCTTTGGTGATGTAGGTTCAAGATCAGCATCTATAATTATTGTCTCATCTCCATAATCAGGTGGAAATCCAATATCTATTTGTGCCTGCCTCATCAAAGAAGGTACAAATCCACCACCACTTCCAACACATACACATTTTTTTGCCATAAAAGAATATGCTAATGCATAATAAAATGGAGCAAATCCCATATAATCTTTAACTCTTACTTCCGTATTAGGAAAATACATTTCAGTATCAGAAGTACCCTGTGAACCTGCATATTCTGTATGAATCAGATATTTAATCCAATCTTTATTTTTAAATTTCTTCATACTACCGAATATATCCAATGTTTTTTCATAAATTTTTCTTTATTTACAATCTTAAATTTTAAATTTGAAAGTCCATCTATAATTACAT
>CALBXV010000197.1 GCA_937890045.1 uncultured archaeon | reverse complement strand
GCCACTTGGATGTGACTCAAGTGATTGATTTTATTAACAAAGCAATGGAGGTGTAGAGGAGGATCAGCATGGAAGAGTGTGATGTGGTGACTGGACTGCGCGGTGTATTGGCTGATATGCCTGCCGACAGCAGTAATGGGGTTCTCTGTGGTATCATAGACGAACTGAAATGTGATGTTGTTTTAATAGGGGGTATACGTGACGAGATCACGGAAGAAACGGCTGAGAAAATAGGAGATTGAACTAATGCATTATACCCGTCAGGTGAACAGGCTGATAAAGGCTATAAACCTTATATTGCCTCACGTTAATCCAGATAATGAACTACGCGTGGCTATGGATAATATCGTGGAAGTAGTAGAAGTTATATGGGGCAGGTACAACCACGTTGACCCGAGCCAGCCTTCAACTCGCGAGAGGTTGGAGAAACACTGGAGGCATGAAAGAGATATGGCGCGGGTTATGATTAAATATCATAAGGAATTCAAACTAGCCCAAGAAAGAGAGCAAGGTAATGACACATGAGTTATACGAAGCCGAATTGGTGGTGAAGGGGCTACTCCTGTCAAGGGGTAGTAAATCAACGTGGCGTAAGCCACTAACATAGGAGGCTATTATGCCTTTATTCAGTAGTGCAGTAAGAAAGATGGCAAAGGGCTGTGACCTAACCGAGCAGGATTGGATGGCTGCGGTTAGGAAACAGGATAGGACTGACGCTGAGATAGAGAGACGTAGAGGGAAGTATGAGTGGTGGGAACTTGCTGACCCTATAGCACTCCAGGAACTGGATGATGAGAGGTTAGGCATCTATCTGGATGGTGGTAAGACCTGGAAGCAGGTTCAAGGTGAATGTGAGGAGATAAATGATGTTTGAGTCAAAAGAAATATACTTTGAGGACTTGCAGAGAACTGCTATCCCAGTTTGGGATAGTGTTTTACGGGCTACAGTATATAGACTGGGTGATTTCGACTCCTCACCCCCATTGTTAGGTAGAAAGTCTGACGATGGTGATGTATACTACTCGCAACTTGTTCTTCTTTCACAACCACCAGTCGTTTCAATTCACTAGGAGACATATATGACAGCGAAGATAGCGGTAACTGATCTGCCTAAGTATCTGACGTTTGCCACGCAGAATGGTAATTCTGTGATGGTAGTAGGGGAATCAGGTATAGGCAAGACAGAAGTGGTTAACTCTTGGGCTATGGCTGAGTTGGGTAATGTCATAGACTTTAGAGCCACACAAATAGGTGATGCTGATATCCGAGGTGTGCCATACAGGGATGAATTGCTTTCCAGATGGGCGATACCCGACTTCCTTCCCAGGGTTGATAGGGATGGCGAGAGAGGCGCGTTCGTAATGGATGAGTTCCTGGATCAGAATATGGAATCGGTTAAGGCATCGTTGCAACAACTCTTTCTTGAGAAAAGACTGGGAGACTACAAGTTTCCTGAGAGTTGGATAATCATAGCCATAGGTAACAGGCGTGAGCATGGTGGTATAAACAGGGGGTTATCCTACGCATTACAGGATAGATTCTCCCATTATGAGGTGGCGTTAGACCCAGATGGGTTGCTCAAATACCTAATGAAGACGGGTGTTGACCCTATGGTACAATCCTTTCTTAAGATGCACGGTAATTTTATGCACATGAGGCCAGAGAAGGGCGATGGTAACTGGGCGTGGCCCACACCTAGAAGTTGGGAAAAGCTGAGTAAAACCAGGAGCCTTAACCCACCAGATGACATAAGGTTTCACTTATATTCAGCAGATGTGGGAGAAGGGGCAGCGGTAGCGTTCAGAGCGCACGAGAAGGTAGCATCTGAGGTGCCTGATCCTGATGATTGCATAAAGAATCCAGGCAAGGCCAAGGTTCCTGAGAACCCAAGTGCACAGTATGCTATAGCATGTAGCCTGGCATTTCTTTCAAGCCCAGAAAATTATGAGTCTGTCTTGAAATACATGAGCCGATTGCCTGCTGAGTATGGTATAATGGTAGTGAAGGAATCAACCAGTAACAAGCCAGAACTATGTGATACCAAGGCGTTCACTGATTTCGGTATGAAGAATACTGATATCCTATTAGGATAAGGAGTTTAATATGGCTAGTAAAATTCAGATAAGTGAGTACCGTAGCGGGACAAAGTCACACCCAACTGGATGGACGTTGAAAGGTGACCTTAGAGATATGAAGTTCGCAAAAGAAACCTTTAATCGTATATGCCAAGAGTCTAATGATTATATAAAGAAGTATGGCAAAAGATTAATGACCAAAAAGGAGAAAGATATAGAAGCAAAAAAGGCATACGATGAACTGTGGGCAATCCTTGATGGAGAAGGGGAATAAGGAGAAACTATATGCAGTTAGAAAGAAAACTTGAGGCTTCAAGGTCACACGCATTACTAGATCATCCGTTCTTCGGTACGTTGCTGTGTCCTATGAAGATGAAGCCACATAATGAGATAGATACCTTTGCTACTGATGGGGTTTCTATATTCTACAATGAGGAGTACGCTGATAGCCTGAGTACTGAGTTGGTTACTGGTATACTGCTACACGAGGTGATGCACTGTGGGTTCTTTCATGTGACCAGGAGAGGAACAAGGAATCCTATGGTATGGAATCTAGCATGTGACTATGCTATCAACCCATTGCTTGTTAAGTATGGCATCAAACTTCCAGAAAGTGCATTACTAGATGAGAAGTACGATGAGTGGAGTGCTGATGCAATCTATAATGACCTGATAAAGAACGCTACGAAAGTTGTTGGGCCTGGGTTGGGGGATATTGGTGGAACTGGGTACTTTGAAGATGGTAAGTTGACATCATCAGAGAAGCAAGAGGTAGAGAATGAATGGAAAGAAAGGCTGGTATCTGCTGCTGAAGCATGCAAACTAAGGGGTACATTGCCTGGAGAATTCAAGAGTTTAATAGATGAATTTCTTGAGCCTAAAGTATTATGGGGTGAGCAATTAAGGATGTACGCCTATGATCTAGTGAGGTATGATTCAAGTTGGACTAAGCCTAACAAAAGATTCATAGATGATGGGATATATTTACCATCAGTTAAGAAAATGAACGGCATAAGTAAATTAGTAGTAGCAACAGATGATAGCGGTTCAATGACCCCATACCTTGACCAATGTGGTGGGGAGATAACTTCAATAATGGAGGAGTGTGATATAGATGAATGTATCGTTCTTTATGTTGATAGTGCTGTTAATAACGTACAACGCTATACCCCTGATGATCTACCAATAGTTATAGATAGCAGGGGTGGTGGTGGTACATCGTTCGAGCCTGCGTTTGAATGGGTAGAGGAACATGATGAGAATCCTACACTGTTTATATATCTAACAGATATGTTTGGTTCTTTTCCTGAGTATACACCAGATTACCCTGTATTATGGGTTGCTTTTGATGCTGATCCAGATTATTATAAGGGTAGATGTGGGTTCGGTGAGATAATCGTAGTAGATTAAGGAGAAATATATGAGCCTAAGTGAAAAAGCTTTGCTGTTAACGGTAGATTTTTCCATACCAAGCGGCAGAAAGGTTGACAAACAGGTGTCGAATGACATAGCAGATCAGTACAATATAGAGGGAGGTCGCAAAAGTTCGGGGAATTTCAATAAGATTACTATTGATTCCAAGTACCTAAAAGAACCACAAAATATTAAAAGAAAGGTAATGAATGCCTTTGATAATATGACATTGCCGTGGTTAAACAATGGAATTAAGGTAAACTTACTTCCTAATACACAGCTAATGGCCTTCTCTAAGGTGTGGAGAGATGCCAGGAGAGAGATGGATCAGTATATATGGAAGCTGGAGAATGGGTTGTACGATGAGATGATGCAAGATAGCAAGGATAGATTAAACGGGCAATCATCAGATGATGGAGGATTATTTAGCGAGTGGGATTACCCACCAGTTGAGGCCTTTGTATCTAAGTTTAAGATGCAGCAGTGGGTTAGGCCAGTGCCTGATGCAGATAGCCTGGACTTGAGGGTGGCTGTTGGCGAGGCAGAGGCTGAACGTATTAAGGAGGACATTAAAGATAGTATCGCTCAGCAGTTTGAAAAGTCTAAGGAATATTTATGCAATAGAATAGTAGAAAATGTAGAGCATATGAAGAAGGTCCTATCAGGTAAGAACAAGAATGGTAATCCTGTTATACATGATACTTTAATGGAGAAGATGGAACAGTTGGTAAATATATTGCCCGAACTAAACTTTGCTGATGATCAGGAGATAGAGGATATAAGGCGAAGGATTAGGGATGAGTTGCTTGAGGATGTAGATGTGTTGCGTAAGGATGCAGGCGCAAGAGATGATGTGTTAAGTTCAACAGATGATATACTGAACAGAATGGAGAAAATTTATGGGATGGCAAAATAGCTCATGTGATATGGACAGTAGTGTGTACGGTGATTACAAAAAGATTAATGACCATTATAATACTGAGATAAATCTAGTAAGGATGGGTCATGATTTTAATCTAGTAAAAAGTAATCGCGGCGATTTACTTTTCCAGATGGAGTCTCAGGAATGGGAGAACGAGGAGAGTGTTACTGTCTCAAATACTGTAATTACATATAAGAAAGATGGCGATATTTACTTAGACATACCAACTAAGGCGCGCTTCGGTATGCATCGGCAGGTAAGAAGCATAGAAAAAATGTTATCATATTTACCGGAGTCAGTAGGTATATATGAAACAAATTCTAATAATAAAAGGTACCTGATGTATGATCCAGGTAGTAATGTTAGACGATACAACTATAGCCCTAGGACTGTATGGGATATAACCAAGACACATAGTATAAAGTTGAGATCATGCGGTAAGGTAGAAGGCGGGAGAAAGATAGAGAGAGGCGTGAAAAAATTCGCTGAAAACAAACCCTTACAAGAACAACTTGAAGAAAAACATTACAAGGAAATGACAAAGGCTAGGCTTAAGTCTGACCTGGAACTAGACTACGTTACGCAGTACGCCACATTCAGAGGCCAAACTACAAATACCAAGCACTATGCTATTGAGATGTACAAGCCATCTTGTTATGGTCGCAACGGCCCTAATGATGGGTTGATCAGAAGGTTGTATGTTGGTAGGTTCATGGAAGATAGTACAGATGCAGAGGCATGTAAGAAGTTAGCACTAAGTATAGCTAAAGACTTGCCTGATAGTTGTCTTTCTACACAGTTTGCGAGAATGAGAAGTGAAGCAACGTCAGGCTAAGCCAAGGTATAATTATCCTATACTTAAGAAAGGTGGGAAGCATCTTAAATCTAGGAAACGTAAGAGAAGGGAAGCTAAAAAGGAGATAAGATACGATGAGCCAGAAGGAAATGTTTAAGCCAGAGGTGTATATGACACCAGAAGATCATGACATAGCACTAGAGGTATTGGATTGGTCTAGCTTTTATATTGATGACAGTCGTGAGTGTGGTATAATGAGAGACTGTGTTAGGTTATCTAATAGAGGATTTATTCCAGAAGAAATAAATATTATATTAGATAAAACAGATAACAGACCTTTCGATGTGGTATAATATATAGGCGCTTGTTGACCCAAGCGACAATGACGGTAAACCAAGAAACGGTGATATAAGATATGCTGATGGAACGAACTGGAATCCTGGCTTTGGCGAAGGTATCTATGCTTATACTAATGATGCTTGGGCTAAACTCTAATGCAGACCTACACGGAGTCAGGTCA
>CALBXV010000196.1 GCA_937890045.1 uncultured archaeon | reverse complement strand
GTTGGTTGTGGAGCAATTACATCAACTGGAAATAGTTCATTTGCTGGTGGAGTGACGGTCGGAGGAGATTTTACCGTAAATGGCACAACTGTAACGGTTGATGCCACTACATTAAATGTAGCAGATAAAAATATTACGATTGCTAGTGGAAGTACAACTTCAGCAAATATGAATGGAGCAGGATTAAATTTTGGTCTTGATGCTGCGGTAGCTCAGTTAGCGTATCGACATAGTGATACAACTTTAACCTCAAGTGTAGATTTAGGAGCACCTCAATTTCATTCAAGTATTGCAACAGGTACTGCACCATTAACAGTTCAATCAACAACTGTAGTTGCTAATCTTAACGCAGCTACTGTTGCTGGTAAAACTATGGCAGAACCAGGAGCCATTGGTGGGACTACTGCTGGTGCAATTACTGGTACTACAATAGATGCAACAACAGATTTCACTATTGACGGATTGGTATTAACTGCAGACACTATCACAAATGACGCAGCTTTATCAGTTGTGTCAACTGGACTAACGCTTGATGCATCTTTAGATATTGCATTATCTGCCGATGGTGGTAATGTTACGATGGATGATGGTACAACCACAGCCTTTGACTTTAATGTTGATGATGTAGAATTAAAGATTCATGATGACGCACAGGTGGCAAATTACGCATCAATAGCAGTTGGTGATAATGGTGCTACAACTATCACCACAGTTGATGCAGATGCAGCAGCAGCTAATTTGCAAATTACCGCTGATGGAACAGCCGAGTTGGCAGGGACGACAGTTACATTAGATTCTGGTGCAAATGTTGTTCTTTCTCCAGCAGCAGGTTCTCACGTTAAGATCGATGATGTCATTCAAGTTGATTCTGGTGTATTAACAGGAGCAACATCTATTACATCAACTGCATTGTCAGCTACAAGTGCTTCAATTACTTATATATCAGCAAGTAAGGTTGAAGTTGACGCTACCTCATTAACAATTGGTGGAACTTCACTTAATAAGACGGTTGCTGATAATATTTCTGCAATAGACCAAACAGTAAACACAACTTCTTCACCACAATTTGCAAAAGTTAATATTGATAGTTCATCTGATTATTTAGATGTAGATACAGATTTTAAAATGGTTGCAGCAGCAGATATTACATTAGACCCAGCAGGTGGAAATGTTAAACCAGCTTCAAATGATGACGCGGCACTTGGTGTTGCAGGAACTGGTTGGTCAGATTTATTCTTAGCAGAGGGGGCAGTAATAAATTGGGATAGTGGTGATTTGATGTTGACTCAAGCTGGAGATGTTCTTACGCTTGGTGGAGATGGTTCTCCTACTTTAACGGCTACTTTAACTAATGCGTTATCCATTACTGCAGCTGGTGGTATTGGAATGACAAGTTATGATGCTTCCGCGGCAGTAACAGACTTAGCATTAGATATCGATGGAATGACAGATATAGGTGCTGATTTAGCATCAGGAGATATATTCGCGGTAGATGATGGTGCAGGAGGTACTAATAGAAAGGTAACTATTGATAGAATAGCAGATTTTGTATCTGGTTCAGCATTTAGTAAAGTTAGTGGTGATATATCAATTACAGGTGCTGGTGTAGCAACTGTAACAGGGGCTGAAACAAACGCGGCATTAACAGCAGGAACTGGTATATCAGCAGGTGGAACATTTAATGGAGCAACTGCCAGAACATTCGCACTTGATTTAAGTGAACTTAGTGATGTACAAATTGCGAGTGGAGATAAATTAGCAGTATTAGATAGTGATAATTCAACCGAACAATTAGAAAGTATTGATGATATCGCAACATTATTCGCAGGAACAGGATTAACAGCCGCAAGTGCAGTAATCGGAGTAGATGCAGCTCAAACAGGTATTACTTCGATATACGCTACAGATTTGATTATGGGAGAAGATTCTCAAACTGCTATTGATTTTGGTGATGATAATAATATTGAATTTAAAACAAATAACGCTGTAGATTTTAAAATGGTAGCAGGTGGTACATTCCACGCAAACTCTGATGTGGTTGCGTATTCTTCAACTGTAGCATCTGATATGAATCTTAAAGAGAATATTACAGATACAAAGTATGGTTTAGACGATATTATGAAACTTCGTGGTGTTGAGTATGATTGGAAACGAGAAGATATGGGACATGACGTTGGTGTGTTAGCACAAGAAGTTGAAGCAGTCATTCCTGAACTTGTGAAAGAAGTAGATGGATTGAATGGTAGAGAAGGATTTAAAGCAGTGGATTATAATAAGTTAGTTCCTGTTTTGATAGAATCTATTAAAGAACTTAAATCAGAAATTGATGAATTAAAACTAATCAAGAATTAAAATTGTTATTTGAATAAATTTAACGATATATATACTTGATACTTAAATTAACTATTAACTAAGACAAAATAGGAGTTATAAACATGCCTGAAACGGAAAATAAAACTGCAGAAGTTAAGATTGCTGCAGAAGAAACTGAAAAAATTAGAGAATTACAA
Organism: uncultured archaeon; assembly: GCA_937890045.1. Next base: position 3,833 of record CALBXV010000196.1, on the reverse strand, counting down.
AATCGTTATACTCAAATTACAGTAAATCTAGGACAAGTTTCAATTGCTTCTGAGAGATTACAAGAAAATTTGGATTCTTTGGATACTCAGAAAGATGAATTGTTAGCGCAACATGCAACTGCTCAAGAAGATGAGAGAAAACTTGTTGAAGACCTAACTTCCAAGTATGGAATTGGAAATTTAGACCTAGATACCGGTATTTTTACGCCGAATGAGTAATTTTGGGATTTTAATTTTATATTTATACTAAATAATATTTGACTTTTATAACTAATTTTTAATCTAAAATCTAGGAGAAATTAAATGGCAGAAAGAATTGTTAGTCCTGGCGTATTCACGCAGGAAACAGATCTTTCTTATCTCCCTCAAGGTGTAGCTAATATTGGAGCAGCAATGATTGGACCAACCCAAAAAGGTCCAGCGTTCGTTCCAACTATTGTAACGAGTGGTGGAGAATTTGAAGAAAGATTTGGTCAAAATATAAAAACATCCTATGTTCCCTTCGCAGTACAAGAATACTTAAAATCCGCATCTAGCGTAACGGTAGTTCGGGTAATGCATACAGGTGGATATAGAGCAGATTATGTAAATGTAGTAATGTCTGGCTCATTCGGAGCGTCCGGAGAAGGGTTGTCATCAGGGTCTGCAGTGGTTTTCAGTGTATCAAATACAAGACTTGGACAGAATGTTGGAATTGCAAGTTCTGTTACGGCATCTGTAGATGAGACTAATAATACATTTGATCTACAAATAATAGGAGCTGGCGGAACCTATCAAACTTTTTCAACACTAAGTTTAGATAGTGGTAGTGCAAATTATTTTGCTAAAAAGATAGCATCAGATCCGTTAAGTAATACTGATTATGCATATCTCTATAAGGCGTTTCATACTACAGCAGATATGTCGATCCTCGACGCAACTGCTATATCAGCTACTGGTAGTACTTCAGCATCCGCAGGATTAAATTTTGCTGGTGGAACTAATGGAGCTTATACTGCTCAATATGATGCAGTAGGTAACTCAGCTACATGGGGTGGAAATGTTGATTATTGTACTGCAAGAACACCTTATATTATAGACCAGGGAGCAACTGGTTGGGATAAATCTTCGGATAGAAGTTTTAAAAACTTATTTAGAGTATATACATTAGGTCATGGTACTGATATGAATACTGAATATAAAGTAGGTATTTCTAATATTAGAGCAGCTGGAACAATTCCAGGATCTGATTATGGAGATTTTACTTTGTCTATTATACCTCTAGATGGTAGAGCACCAGAAACTTGGGAAAATTGTGATTTTAACCCAGCTTCTCCAAGCTATTTTGCAAAACAAATTGGAGATTCTCATGTAGTCGTAGATGCTAATGGTAGGTTGACATATCATGGAAACTTTCCAAATAGATCTAAATGGTGTAGAGTTGGAGATTATCAAAACTTAGAAAATTATCCAAAATCGGTAGTACCGTATGGGTATGCATCTTTATCTAATCCAATTCCAGGTGGTACTATAGTACCTTCAGCTTCAATGAAGCTTCAACAGGTTGATAATACTAATCAACAAACCTTTCAAGCAAGTGCGTATCATGGATTTGATTTCATGGACATTGGAACATCGAATAGAATAAGAGGCAATTATGATAATGATGGAGCAGCTTATCTTTCACCTATTCCAAGTGGAACAGGAACTGGATCTAATGAATGCTTTAGTTTAAATAATTGCTATGGTCATGATAGTTCAGATACATTACCAGGTAATCCGGCCGATAGTGCGCGCAGTAAGGGTGACGAAAAGATAACATTAGCTTTATCTGATATAGGTCAGAGACGATTTGCAGTTCCTTTTCAATGGGGATTTGATGGTGTAGATCCAGCTTCAAAACCATCTATGGGTAATGATATATCTACTACTAATGTAATGGGATTTGATTGTTCTACTTCAAGTACTAGTGGAACTACATTATACAAACGAGCTATTAATACAGTATCTAATCCAGATGAATTCGATATTAATATGTTGGTAATTCCTGGAATTATTCATAGTAAAGATGGTAGTAATTGTCATAATAATATTACCGAACATGCTATAACTAAGGTGGAAGAAAGAGCTGATTGTTTCTATATAATGGATGGATTCCATTGGGCGGATACTATTTCGCAAGCAACTAGTGCTCTTGGATCTCTAGATACTAATTATGCAGCTACGTATTATCCCTGGGTACAAGTAAATTATGCCATAGAAGGCGGCAATGTGGAACCAATTTGGGTACCACCTTCAGTTGCTTTATCTGGTGTATTTGCTTTTAATGACAGGATAGGTCAAGAATGGTTTGCACCTGCAGGATTAAATAGAGGTGGATTGACTATAACCTCTAAAGCTAAGTTTAAGTTAAATCATGCAGAGAGAGATAAACTGTATGAAAATAGAGTTAATCCAATTGCAACATTCCCAGGTCAAGGACCGACGGTGTTTGGACAAAAAACATTACAATCCAAACCTTCAGCACTTGATAGGATTAATGTTCGTAGATTGTTAATTAATCTGAAGAAGTTTATCGCTTCAACATCTAAATTCTTGGTGTTTGAACAGAATACAACCGCAACAAGAAATCGTTTCTTGAATACGGTTAATCCATATCTTGAAAATGTACAGTCCAATAGTGGTTTGAATGCTTTTAGGGTAGTGATGGATGAATCAAACAACACACCTGATGAAATAGATAGAAATAGGTTAGTTGGACAGATATTTGTTCAACCTACAAGAACTGCTGAGTTCATTGTATTGGACTTTGTTGTTCAACCTACTGGAGCAACCTTTCCAGAATAATAAAATATCTTTATAAGATAACTAAAAGCCCCAGTTTTTACTGGGGTTTTTTGTTTTTATAAAAACTTCAAAAAAACTTCTAAAGGATATTATTAATATAAGCGCAATTTTTCATAACCGCTATATTTATTACTGAAAAGAAATCTTATTTAGGAGAAGAAAAGATGCCTGAGTTAATTGACGCAACTGAAATAATGTTTACCCCATTTGAACCGAAAACTAAAAATCGGTATGTCATGTATATCGAAGGTATTCCTGCATACTTGATTAAAACAGCTAGTAGGCCCCAGATTACATTTGAAGAAATAGTGTTAGACCATATTAATGTAAAGAGATATATTAAAGGAAAAGGTGAATGGCAACCATTAACGGTAACATTATATGACCCAGTAGTTCCTTCTGCAGCACAGGCAGCAATGGAATGGGTTAGATTATCTCACGAATCAGTAACAGGAAGAGATGGTTATTCAGATTTTTATAAAAAGGATGTATCTTTTAATTTATTAGGTCCAGTTGGTGATGTGGTTGAAGAATGGACATTAAAAGGAGCATGGGTACAAGATGCAAACTTTAATGATTTGGATTTTGCAAATGGAACAGATCCAGTAGATATTGAATTACAATTGCGTTATGATTACGCAATCTTACAATTCTAATTAATAACGGAGAATAAAAATGAGTGAATGGATAGCAGCAAATTGGGAATATGTTTTAGTTGGTATTTACGCAGCAGAAAAAATCGTGAAACTTACACCTACTAAATATGATGATATCGTGTTTGATATGATTTTGAAACCAATTAAAGATAAATTCGCACCTTCAAAAAAATAAATACCAAAATAAAAATTTGTTTGATAGATTTTAGTTATATTTACAATTAGTTATAAGTTTTATTAAGGAGAATGACATGCCCGAAACTACGTTTCCGACGGAAATTATCGATCTACCGTCTAAAGGATATTTTTATCCTGAAAAAAGCCCATTATCAAGTGGCCAGGTCGAATTAA
>CALBXV010000195.1 GCA_937890045.1 uncultured archaeon | reverse complement strand
TCATTATAAGCTTCTTCAGAGATTTTACTCAATATAGCTACATATTCATCTATATCATCTTTGGAATATGATTCACAAGGTTCAAGAGTAAATGGTTCAGGGACAATCCATGGATGATGACTTGTCCAATAACTCTGTAAACCATAATCAACCATTCTTCTCATAACATCAGTAGTATCAACACCAGTATCTTGTTTGAGTTTATTCCAGCTATATCTTACTTGTTCTAATCTTTTTTCACCTTTTGAATATTGTATTGTAACTCCGGGGATTTCACTTAATTTTTTGGCCATATAATTATTATTTAGAACTGCACATTGAGCCGCCTCTTTTAATCCTTGTTCTCCAAGTTGCATAATCCACAAGTATGATCGTATATATCCTTGAGGATTACCTAGAAAGCTTCTAATTTTGCCAATACTATTTTTGATATTATAATTTAATACATATTTATTATTAACAAATTCAACATGAGGTATAGGCATGAAATCAAAAAGTTGTTTTGTAAACCCAACAGCTCCAACAGATCCACCCATACAACCATGTGGAATTGAAAATGTTTTATGTAAGTTAAATTGACAAATATCAAAACCAGCTTCTTTAGCCCTAGTAATACCTAACAAACCATTAGCATTTGCTTGATCATAATGACAAATGGCACCATATGAATGTGCAGTTTTAACAAATTCCCTAATTTTAGGATTATAAAGTCCTGTATCTTCAGGATTTGTAATAAATATGGCAGCGGTTTTATCAGAGAGAACAGAATTAAGAGCTTCAAGACTTGGATAACCATTTTCATCAGGCATCAAAGTAATTACTTTATATCCAGCAGTAGCAGGAGCAGCTGCATCACATGGGTGAGAAAAAACAGTAGTAATAATTTCGTTTTTATGACCATTATTATTATGTTGATGGAATTTTCTTATCATAGTAGCACTAGTATAAACTCCTTGTGCACCACCAGAAGGTTGGAATGTGAAGAAATCCATTCCAGATATTTCTTTAAAAAACATCTCAAGTTTATATGTTATTTCTAGTAATCCTTGAATAGTATTTTCGTTTTGTAGAGGATGAATTTCAGTTACTCCAGGATTTCTAGTAGCAATATGTTCTTGTACTTTAGGACTATATTTCATAGTACATGTTCCTTGACTTATATCAATTGTAACATCAGTTCCTAGAGTTTCTTGGGATAAATGGAAGAAGTGTCTCAATACACGAAACTGGTTAATTTCAGGTAATGCAGGAGGTTTATCTCTACGTAGAACTTTAGGTATATCAGATAATTCATCACCTACTTGAGACTTAACAGAAGATTCAACTTGTGGAACAAATATACCTCTTTCACCAGGAGTATGCATTTCAAAAATTATTTGTTCATCCCATTTTGCTTGATGAAAATCTCTAAGTAAATTTTTTTTATTTCTACCCATTTTAAATCAACTCCTCAATAATTTTGGCAGTAGTATCAATTTCTTCTTTTGTACGTAATTCAGTTACACAACAAAGTATACTTTCATTAAGTTCAGGAAATTGTTTACTAATATTAATACCAAGAAAGATGTTTTTTTTAACAAGAGCATTAAGGATTTCATCAGCTTTTTTACCAGTTTTATCAAAGTTTATTACAAATTCTTTGAAAAATGGCGAGTTAAATTTAATTTCAACATTTTTAAGTTGAGAAAAACGTGTTGCAGCGTATTTGGATATTTGCATAATTGTTTGACCAACTTCTTTAATACCTTGAGGACCTAACAGAGATAGATAAACACCTGCAGTAATAGCCCATAGACCTTGAGAAGTTCCAGTATATTCTTTACCCTGTTCTCTAGATCCATAAGATGTTCTTTCAAATAATATATGACTAAAACCATATTCATCTTTTTCATTAGTATCAGTTATACCAAACATTAAATCTTTGAATTCACCAGTATATTTCATATTATCATTAGTAGCAATAAATCCGATTTGTCCTCCACCGCCATTCATATGCATACCAAGAGTTTGAGCGTCACCACAAGTTATAGTAGAACCATATTGAGAAGGAGGAGAAATAACACCTAAAGAAATTGGGTCCACATACGTGATAAATTCAGAACCATTATCTAAAGCAATTTTAGCGATTTCTTCTACTTGCGATTCAAAAAATCCAAGATAAGAAGGATTTTCTATAAATATTGAACTTGTTTTATTTGAAATTTTATTATTAAGATCATTAAAATCAATTTGACCAGTAGATTTATCAAAATCAACATAAGAAATTGATAAATCAGGTTGAATATAATTTTCAATCATTAATTTTATTTCAGGATTAATAGTTATAGGTAAAATAACATTTTTACGATTATTTATACGTGAAGCCATACGAATTGATGTTGCAGCAGCTTGCGCACCATCATATAGAGGCGCGCTAAGAATATCCATATCTAGTAATTCAGCCATTAGACTACAATATTCAAAAAAAGCTTGCCACTTTCCGTGATCAGAATATGATTCACCGACATATGCTGTTAGAAATTCACCACGACCGTTAATTTCATCACATACTGCAGGAACAAAATGTTGAGAACAACCACCACCAAGAAAACTAATTGAATCATTACAATTTTTATTCTTTTTTAGAATAGTTTCAACATGTTTTTTGAGAGAATATTCATCAAGAATTGGTTCAGGTAGATTCATCTTTCCTTTATATTTAAGAGCTTCAGGTATTTCTTCATATAAATCCATAATATTTTTAACGTTAATCTCTTTCAACATCTGTGATTTAATTTCTGGAACAGAATTTGGTATATATGGATAAACAATTTTACGATTATGTGAATTAGACAAAGTGAAATATCATATAAATTAGGTTACAATATAATATTAACTTTTTTTAAAAATAAAACATAATTTATCAATAGTAAATAATATTTAAAATATCAACGAGTTCCTAGAATAAAATCAAGATATATTACATCACCATTTCTAAGTATTTCAAATGTGATTGTATCACCAGGTGAGTGATATAAATTAAGAATATAAGTCAAATCATGAGATCGATTTATATCATAATCATCTATCGCTAAAATTATATCATTAATTTGTAAACCATATTTTTCTGCAGCAGTATCAGGAACAACAACAGTAACAGTCCAACCAGTGTCTTTATAAAATTCGGATTCTAAAAACGATTCTTTTTCTAACTCACTAACAAAAAATCCATTAAATCCTACAAACGGCCAATAATAAACTCCATTTTCAATCAAATTTGGAACTACAATCTTAAGAACATTAGATGGTATAGCAAAATTAACTCCGACATTACTATCATCATTTCCTGAAATCATACCCCATGTATTCATACCAATAACATCACCATGAGAATTTATTAATGGTCCACCAGAATTACCAGGATTTACAGCCGCATCAGTTTGAATATAAAAAATATGACCGTAACCAGCAGTTTGATTTACCTGACTAATAATACCAGAAGTAAAGGTACCTGGAAAAGCAAATGGTGAACCAAAAGCATAAACCGGTTCACCTACCAGTAATTTTGATGAATCAGCTAGATTCAATGGTTTAACAGAATCAGGGAGATCAACTTTAAGAACTCCAATATCACTTAGAACATCAGAACCAACAAAAGTAGCATTTCTTAGAATTTCATTAGCAAATACTAGAACATATTTTGAAGACCCACTACCTATAACATGATAATTGGTGAGTATATGACCTTCAAGGTCATATACAAATCCAGATGCATTACCTTGAAAATCACTACCATCATATACAAATATTGTAACAACACTATTCATAGCATTATCATAGATATTAGAAAGATCAACAGACGAATTGTCATATAATTTTTCAGTTGAATTAATATTATTAGATTCTAATTTATTCTTAAGATCCACATAATTATTTTTAATAGAATCATAATCAGATTTAAGAGATAGATAATTAGACTGAATTTCAGAATAAGAAGAAAGAAGAAGATTATATTGTGAATTTAATTCTTGATTTTCATTTTCAATTTCAGTAATTTGAGCATTAGATTCAGAAAGAAGCTTTTCAATTTGTTGTTTTTCAGAATTAAGAATATTGAGATCAATTTTTAAAGAATTAAGAGTATTTGTGAAATTTGATAAATCAGAAGTATTAGAATAATTATTTTGAGAATTTTCAAGATTATAAATTAAAGAATTAAATTTGTTTTCATAATATAAAAATGGTAAAACAGATGAAGAAATAATTATAAATATAATAACTATTGAAACAGATTTATTCAAATTAACAATAAAACAATAATATTCATAATATTTTAAGATTTAGAGAATTTATTAGCTAACAATCTATCAAAGTTATCAATAAATTCACGTCTAGTAAAAACATAGTGACAGCCAGCATTCTTAGCAAGTAATAACAGATCATGATTTACATGAGCGTAAAATGCAGTTAGAATATACCTCTCCTTATTTAAACCTTGAATTATCTTAATCACTTCATCTGATTTCCAATCTAAATCAAACACAATAATTTGAGGAGAACTTTCTTCTATTTTTTTAAAAAAATCACTTTCATTATCAGTATTTAATAAAATAAAGCC
>CALBXV010000194.1 GCA_937890045.1 uncultured archaeon | reverse complement strand
TACAAATGTAAGTGTTATGAAGTTAATAGAACGAGCGGGTTTGATATAAATATCAGCCCGTAGTTCATTTGCATCAATTACCTGGCCAGGATTATTTGTTTCATCACAAACTACATGATAGTCTGTAATTCCACGACGACCTTGGACGTCCCGTAGAAATGGCTCAATAGCACCGACAAACTGCTCTCTTGTAAATTCATCATTGAACTCAAAGAGTACTGACCGTGCTGCCTTTTCTATTGCATCTTCAATGTAGTTGAATAAACGGCGGACATTGATACGATTAAATGCACTATTCCTGTTTAGAGCAGTTTTGTCTCCAAACAACACAGTGCCTTCTCCTGGGAATGTTACCACAGGATTAATGCGATTACGATATAAAATATCTCGTTGGGCCTGATTTGGATTATAGGCAAGACCAACAGAACTTCGGATATGACCGCGATTTAAACCAGCTGGTGAGAACCATGGATCAGCAACTAACTCTGCGTTAGCGACCGTGCCGGCAATATCACCGTTAAGTGGGACATACCGATAAATGTCATTGTACTTATCATACATTTTCTTATAACCACTATCAAAAACGGTGTAAGAAGTGCTTGAGAATGATAAGAAGAAGTTGCGTACATTATTGGTCTGTGTGTGAGAGTTTGTTACTCCAACAACATCCGACCGTTCTGGTGAAACAAACACCATAATGTCTTTGCGTTTTTCAGCCAAATCAATAAGATTTGTTGCATGAGTACTATCCGATGGCCCAGCCATTACTAGGCTAATTGGCAATGTATCATTATTAAAGTAATCATAAGCTGTACTCTTTTCACCATTTGTAGGTGCATAATCATCAGTACCAGCGGATAATGAATCGGAAAATGCCGTACTAATTTCAGTAAAAGTAATACCTGCAGCATTACTTCCCCAATTAGTACCAGCTGCATTATGATCCATCCAGAACACATACTCCGAACCACGGTAAAGTTTATCAACATAATAGTTGGTATCCCCACCCTCTGTTCGTGCGTCAGCGGCCTTGGATACTCTTTCCCATTTCTCTAAGATTGTACCTGCTGTACCTGTTAAATTACCATCTTCATCTGTTACTACAATGTGCATTTCATCATTTGCGCCTGAACGATCTGTAGCAAATTGAGAAGTTCCTGGAGCACCAGCAAATTCTTCATAATATCGCCATCTGCGTGTGATATAAGAATTATCAGCTACAGCTGCAGCCAGACCCTTAGTTGAAAATACATTATGTTGTTTAAATGTTACAGTATTTGTGCCAGTATCAACAGCTGTTACAATATACTCCACACCTTCGTGACCAGATACTGGTGTAACACCAGCTGAATCAGTAGTAAAGGATATAATATCATCTACTGCAATAACATAATGAGCTACATCAACGTCATCAACAACAATTGTTGTGTCGCCTTCGGCGGCCGCTGCGTCATTGACTTGGTTATCTGTACCTAAGTCGCGTTCATATGCATGAGAGCCTGGACAAACCCAAACTTTAAGGTTATTACCCCAAGTTCCCGCGGACCGAGCTACCCAACGACCTACGTTGGCAGAACCATCTGCATAATTTTCATTCCAATGTTCCGCATTTTTTACTAATGTTCCCGTACCACTTGCATCTGCATTTAAGTGTCCGGAATTAATTCTAACTACACGCAAAACATTTGCGTACTTTAGAAATGAAGCTGCTGTAAAGAACCACTCGAAAGTGCTACTATTTGGCTTGCCAAATACAGATACCAGGTCAGCTTCACTAGAAACTGTTATAACTTCATCTACAGGTCCGCGCTCTGAAGCAATAGCTATTGCGCCGATTGTAGAAGAATCGCCAGTAACAATGCCCGTTAAATCCTTTTCTTGTACCAGAATTCCGGGTGAAACAAGTGTTGCCATGTTTCTTTCTCCTATAAAGTTAGTATAATATAAAAATTTTCAATTAGTTTTCTTATTGTTATTTATAAATAATACTTTTTCTAAATATACAAGTGTGTATGTTATTTTACAAAACTAACTTTTAGGAATAAACACTTGTGTATAATCATAATAGACAAATAAAGTTAATTAATACCTTTAAAGAAAAAGCGTGTAAGGTGTGCGGAGAATCCCAACCGCATAGGCTTTTCTGGTGGCCCCATCACAAAATGATTCGTCATTATATATTAAGATATGGTAAAAAAACTTCCGAATATGGTAAAATAAAACCTCTTATTAAAGAATCAACTGCTATTTGTAAAAATTGTGAATCAGATATAAACTATGCTATACTAACTAATGATGATTGGGATCCACGATGGCCTAAAAAGTTTTAGTTGGAGTCCAATAATCCCCATCTGCATCTACAAAGGGAGCATCTTCTGCATAAACAATACCGTCATCAATAAATCCGAACGGAGCCATATCCTCCTCTATCATCCTCTCTTGACTTTGATATAATCTTTTACGGATATCATCATCTGTTAATTCTTTAAAGTATTGTTGATTAGTTAACCAAGCAAAGAATACTAAGCACATTACCAAATCATCTGATGATCCTTCTTCACCTTCAAAGGAAGCACCTTTTTGGATAAAAGTAGATAGTTCTACAATAATATCAAAATCTGGAATAACAAGTTTATCAGATTCAATCATCTGTTTTAAGTTAGAGCATCCAATCTTCTTTACAGCTTTTGTAGTTCTAACTCCTAGTTCGGTAGCTTTGTCACCAAAGCCAGAACCTACTATTTGTCCTAAACGACCGCGCATTTGGGTCATAATAATATTTTCATATTCTAAATCATAATGTAAAGCATCAGCAATTTGTCCACCAACATCATTAATTTCTACTAATATATGTGCTTCATTATAATTATTAGCTATCTTATAAACAATTTCTGGAAGTGCTAATGGCTTTATTTCATTATTTTTATACTTTGCAACCACTCTATAAGGTATTGTTGAAATATCTATTACCACAAAGGCCGAATAATCATTTGACCTTCCTCTAGCCACATCTACAGTTACACAATAGTTAGAAACTTTATTAGGAAGTTCATATATATCCAACCCACCTTGAGTGTGTATAGGATCTTGTGTTGGTATAATTTGTAACTTCGTAGCGCTAATAAGGGTATCGACACTACCAAGGAAAGAGCATTCAAATTCTTGTAACCACTGTTGCTCACTGGTATTTTTAATAGTTTCTTCTTTCCATTTTTCATCACGACCAGGGACTTCTGACCAATTAACTTCAATAGGAATAAAACTATTTTTTTCATGCAGAGCATCTGTCCATAATTTATAAAACATATTCATACCCTTAGGTGTAGATACAATAATCATTTTAGAAGTTGTACCCGCAGAAATTGTTGGATAAACTGAACTAAAAAATTGTTCTGCTATATTATTAGGTACGAAAGCAAACTCATCTAAGAAACATAAATTATATGATCCACCGCGAACTGCTGATGAAGAAGTTGAAGATGCAAGAATTTTAGAACCATTTTCAAGTTCTAACGAGCCTTTATTCCAATTCATCACACCTTGTTGCATCCAATCAGGGAGATGTTCATATGCTAATTGAAATCTTCCAAGAAGGTCTCTAGCTGTTTGTGCTTTGTTAGCTAGTATTGCTACATTTACAGTTTCATTAAAAATTAAATAATGGACAAGATAGGCCAAAAGAACTGTGGATTTACCAGATTGTCGTGGAAGTTTACAGATAGCAAATCTATTGTTATGAAAGGTACCAATCATTTCTTTTTGAAATGAATATAAGTTAAATGGTATTAATCCCTCATCAATATTAACAATCTTAACATATTGTTCAATAAAATATACTGGATTTTTAGAGCACTTAACAAACTCTTTTACTTGTTCTTCTGTAAAAGATATTTCTTGACCGGCTGCTTTTAAATTAGGATTCCCTTTATACTTTTCAGCCATCAGATTTATCTTTTAAGAGCTGTTGAAGTTCCTTAGTAGATCCCACAAACAATGCATTAGTAACATTTTTAGGTCCATGCTCAGGCAATTCTTTGAGTTTTTTCATCTTCTCCTGAAGGTCTGCTAACTTATCTGTAACTTCAGCAACATTTTTAATTAACTGACCTGCAACTTCATACGCCCTAGGATGTTCCCCTTCTTTAGCTAAATCTAAAATCCCATCAATAGCATCTTGGCCTCGCTCGATAAGACTATAGAAATTTTCCCGACTATACTTATAATCGGAATCAATATCCACACTCTCTAGAGGTCTTTCTATTATAGTTTTGCTTTGGGGTTTTGGATTAAGTATTTCTTGTTTTATATCAGCTGTCACCCCTAAAACTTCGTTTAGGGAGTTCTCTATTTTCATCTTATGTCCATTCACTCAAGGTTTCATTAAAACCAAAATTATCATCATCTGAAGTTGCAATTGTGGGTTTTGGAGTAGCAGTCACCGTATAACTACGGACTCTTTCTGGAGATTTGGACTGCATATCTGGATACTGATCCGCTTGTACTTTCGTAATAACTCCCGTATCAGTTACAGGTCCATACATATAAGTTTTAGCAACAAAACTCATCGTATAAATGATTGCGCGTCTAGTCATAAAGTCACCATCATAGGTATCTTCATAATTAGTACTACTCAACACTATCGGAATATCTCGTTTTATATCCATTGAAGGTATTGCATTAATTGTCACTGAATAATCTGGTTGAAAATAAGGTAATATTTGCTCGACAATTTGAACGCCATCATCACTATTTTTTGCCATAATAAACAATTCAAAGTTTACATTATAAGGGACTGGTTGGTACTGTGTAGAAACTTCTGTACCTTGTGTACCCTTTGTTTTTTTTATTTTAGATACTTTATTTAATTTTCTAGCAGAATCATATTCAATTCCATTCATCTCAAAACCAATTCGTGGTAGTGTGACCGCAACTGATTTGTCTAAAGAGGCATCTTCTCGGAGTCTTACAAGAAACTTTTGCTTTGGACCATAGGCCAAAGGAACTTTCATAGATTGCTGTTCAGTTCCAGACGCATCTGTTCTTACAATATGAATATCATTAAATAAGGTTCCGAACGCTATAATAGTGTTTCTTAATATTTCATGGTAATAGGTACTTCCAAACATTCCTTAATTTCCCCCTGGATCACCAAATGGATTCCTTTCTGTGAAGTCTAACACTGCATCCGCTTTAGTTTCTATCCATTTATTTTTAGCATTCTCATCCATTGTTTGCACTACATACTCCTCACTTACTATATAGTCTCCATATTCAGTAATTAAATTACCACCATGAGTATCAGTTTCGGAAAGAAGATTGTCCCCAAGTCCTGCTCCAGTAGTACCATCTTCTTGCATTAATAGATAACCATCTTCAAGTGACATATTTTCATTAAACGTACCAGCTTGCTCTAAAGTAACTTGGTAGGCTAAGGCATCTAGACTTGTATTCGTTTCAATATTATCTATAACAGTAATATCTGTATCAAAATCTTCATGTGAATATTCAAAGGTTGAGCATGATAGCTTGTAAACAGGTAAATTATCTACTTGATAAAACGGATCATCATGGTCAACAAAATCAATTTGAAACATCTTTTGTATTCTTGGGAAATAAATCAAATCACCTTCATTAGGTCGTGTTGATACTATAAGATTAGAATCAATACTAATAAGATTTTCCCATCGACGCCGAGCAACTACAAAATTTACTTCTTCGCGACTTTCTAATCCAAATTTTGCTATTAATTCTTTATCCCCACCATATCCTTCAACTTCTTCCATATACATTTCTATAATATAAGCATCATCAAATTTTGATAATACATCTTCACCAAATAAAGAATCCTCTTTGACTAAAGTTCTAGGAAGGTAATAAACATCATGTCCAAATACCTTCAACTGCTCTATGATTAAATCTTCATAGAGGAATTGTTCAGTATTTGTTCCTTTGTCAAAATATACGGAGGTTGCCATGGTTTATCCCACAGCAAAGTCTATAGGCATTTCCCAAGTCAATCTCATTTCTTCTTCAAGCTTATCAATTTCTTCTTGTGCCTGGGTATAAATCGTTTCGCCATTTATAGTTACACCGCCCAACATAGTAACGCCATTAAATTTAATGAGATTTTGTCCCCATTGTTTTTTAATTAAAGATGCTGCATATCTTTTCAAAAAGAAATCATTATAAACGTCCGTCCAAACTGTGGGATCCAATTTGCGCCAACACTCTATAACTAAATATTCTCCAACATCAATATCTTCTCCCCAATCCATATCAATATATAATCGGTTTTGATGTACATTATACCTAACTGGCTTTTCACCAACTAAGATATGATCCAGAAAATCTAAATGCTGCATTGTCATTTCATAATGAACTACGGAAGTTGATGAAAAATCATATAAATCATTTAATCTCATTTGATATCTAACATCAAACATATTAATACTGCCAGTATTACTAAACGGAAAAACTTGTAATACAGATAATACAGTATCAGGTATGGGTAAATAATTTGTTGATTCTTTCCAAGAGGCAGTAACAGATGAAGAATCATCTGTTGCTGATGTTGATGCACTAGCTTCAGCGCGAGTAACATCATCTGCTGTTACTTGATATTTTAGATACATTCTTTCAACACCATCAAAATGGAATTGAGCAAAATATTGTAAAGCCTCATCTATTCTGTCATCAATCTGGTCATCATCCACATTAACTTCAATAACAGGATGTCCTAATTTCCTTTTACACCAACTTTTTAATGTAGCTTTTGAATTTGGTATTGCCACAATATTATCCTAATGCTATTGACATAGCAACTGAAAATCCTTTTGTAGCTGCTGCATTAGCTAATGTTTCTACATTAGTAATTTGAGTTTGGGCATTACTACTCAAAGTATTTATATATTGAAACTCGGTACTTG
>CALBXV010000193.1 GCA_937890045.1 uncultured archaeon | reverse complement strand
CTTAAAATTTTTTTAACTCTATTATGAATTGCTGTAGGGCCTGGTACAAGTAATAATTCTTCAACCATACAAGAATATTCACTATCAGAACTTAGTAAATATTACCTAATTTAGTAATAATTTAAGTAATTGTATAATTTGAAGATATGTTAATGACATGCAATTGTAGAAATGTTAAATTCAATGATGTAATGTATGCTTCAAGAACAGATGTGAAAATTAATCTTTCACAAACAGGAGTACAATATCCTTATTGTAAAAATTGTGGAGATTGGTTAACCACAACACAAAAGGAAAAACATGATTCAGAAAAAGTTGAGAAATGGGAAGAGCGAAAAAGAAGTGAGTTAAATATGATAAGAAAAACATATGCAAGAATATCATATGGTAAAGACAAAACTTCTACTAGTTGTATGAATTGTGGGACAATAATTAAAAGTCCTATGTCATATTGTCCTGTATGTAAATCAACTCAATTGAAATCTGTAAAAGCAGAATAAAAAATCAAGTATAAAACGAATCAGGACGTTTAGGTGGTTTAACACTCTGATTTTGAGCAATTTGAGATTCTAGATCTTCTGCACCTTTAATTAACGACTCAACATTGATATTTAAAGAATAGTGATCAGAGATAGTTACAACAGATGTTGCAGCAGCTCTAGGATCAACTCGTTCTGCTGACGCATATGGTAAAATAGCATATGATGGAAAAAACATTGCTTCAAAATAATTTAACATTAACGCTACAGGCCCAACAATTAATCGATCACTTTCAAGGATAAGAGCGCCTTTTAAATTCTTTTTAGGTTTATATGCACTTGTATGAACTAATCGATACATTGATTTATCATTTTGTAAGCTAGCATCTAATCCACCAATTAAAACAACTTCTTTAAATTTTGACTTAATAATCCAGTCACATAATTCTCTATAAAAATGTATTTCATAACCTTGAAGAGGTTGAATTTCCGTTTTGAAAAAAATTAAATTATCTTTTCTATATAATTCAAAAGGTGTCACAATTGATTTATTAGCAGTACTGGAAACAGGAGATACTTTATCAGTATCTATAATACCAATACGACGCGCTTTAAGATTTTGAATCATATATTTAATAGACCAATATCCAGTTACTCCAATTCCATGAAATCCAGTAACTAATGTAAAGCCATCAAATTTTAGATTATCAGGTAATATACGGAACATCATAACAAGGTTTAAACATACTAGTTGAAAAGTTTTTCATAGAAGAGACAAAAAATGGAAATTAAAGCGCTTGGAGCTGCTCGAACGGTAGGAAAATCAGCCTTTTTAATTAAAGGAGATAACACGAACTTACTATTAGATTATGGAGCTATAACTAACAAAGAACCAGAATTTCCATTACATATATCACCAAATGATATTGATTCAATACTTTTATCACATGCTCATTTGGATCATTGTGGTGGTTTACCAATGTTTTATGTTAATGGCGGAGTAGATCTATATTCAACAGATATTTCACTTGAATTAATGGATTTACTATTAAATGATTTTATAAATATTTCAGGATATTACTTACCGTTTCAACATCCAGAAATAAAAGCTATGAAGAAATATACTAAAGATATAAAATTAAATGAAAGTGTGCAAATAGGTGAATTCTTAACAACTTATAAAGAAGCTGGTCATATACCAGGTGGAGCATCAATAACATTAGAATCAGGTTCAAAAAGAATTCTTTATACAGGGGATATAAACGCCATACCAACTCAATTAATTAGAGGAGCAGAGTTAGATTTTGGAGAATTAGATGTAATTATAACTGAGAGCACATATGGATCATCAAATCACAAACCAAGAGATGAAGTGGAGAAGACATTTGTCAACTTTGCTAGAAAAGTAGTTGAAAGAAAAGGTGTATTACTTGTTCCAGCTTTTGCTATTGGAAGATCACAAGAGATAGCTTGTGTTTTAAAAAATCATAATTTTCCATACCCAGTTTCAATAGATGGAATGGCGCTAAGAACAAATGATGTTTTAGTAAAATATCAAAATTATTTAAGAGATCCACAGTTATTTAATCAAGCGTTAAACTCAGCAAATATCATTAATGATTGGGGAGAAAGAAGAAAAGTAGTAGATAATCCAGGAGTTATTATAGCACCTGCAGGAATGCTAGTTGGAGGGACTGCAGCATTTTACAAAAAAATAATTACAAAAAGACCAGAAAATGGTGTAGCATTAGTATCTTTTCAGGCTCCAAATACTCCAGGAAAAACACTTTGGGATAAGAGAATAGTATTAATTAATGGTAAAAAAGTAAAAGTAAAATGTGATGTAGAGAAATTTGATTTTTCATCACACAGTGGTCAAAAAGAGTTATTTGATATGTTTAATAAAATACAAGGAAATCCAAAGGTTTTGGCTATTCATGGTGAAAATCAATCATGTCTTGATTTAGCAAGTGATATAAAAAAGAAATTTGGCTGGTCAGTAATAGCTCCTGAACCAGGACAAACAATTGAAGTATAAATTATGCTATAGTTATTACCGGAATTTTAACATCTTTAGTTAAATTATTTAATTTATCTTCAGAAGTTTTGTAAGTATATAATATATTTTTAGTTCTAAGTTTTATTTTTACATGATTTTTTTGTTTAAGTACTCTACATTCTATAGATCGATTAATAACTGATCTAAATTCTTTTTCTGTTTTTAATTCTTTAGGCAATTTATTTAGTATACTTGAGGCTTATGCTTAAACTTTATCATAATAAATACATATATAAAAAATTTAGAAAAATATTTAATATATGAATGGTGGTTAATATTAAATGAAATTTTTACATACCTCAATTACAGTAAAAAACATGGAAGAATCAATTAAATTTTATAAAGAAATAATTGGACTAAAATTAATTAAAAGACGGGAAATAAAAGAAAATAATGCAGAAATAGCGTTTTTAAGTGATTCAGAATCAGGAAATTCAGTTGAATTAACATATTGGTTTGATAAAGATGATTATAATGGGGGAGATGAATTAGACCATCTTGCCTTTGCAACAGATAATTTAACAGAAGCAATTATTGATTTTAGAAATAAAGGAATCAATATTGCAAAAGAGCCTTATTCATTAAGAGGTTCAGATTCAAAAATAGCTTTTATAACAGATCCAAACGGAATATGGATTGAATTAATAGAGAATAAATAAGATTAATATATTTAAGATTTTTAAGAAAGCAAAGTATAATAATAATAAATAAATAAGTAACTGAGAGAGAAAAATAATTGACAAAAGAAATTATTCTAAAAGTATTAGAAGCATACACAAGAGATGTAGGAAGAGGAGTAGCTCGAATAGATTATGACGCTATGGACTTATTAGGAGCTTCTACTGGAGATATTATAGAAATAAAAGGTAAACGTAAAACTGTTGCAAAATGTTTACCATTATATCCTTCTGATGAAGGAAGAAAGATATTAAGAGTTGATGGATTAATAAGAAATAATTCAGGTGTATCAATTGGTGATACATTAACTATAAGAAAAATAACTGCTCAACCTGCAGAAAAAGTAATAGTAGCACCATTAGAAACTATTCCACCTATTGATGAAAGATATTTAGCAGATGCTTTAGAAAGTGTGCCTTTAACTAAAGGAGATAATATAATGATTCCTTATTTTGGAGGTAGATTAACATTTCAAGTTTTAGGAATTAGTCCTATGACAGACGCAGTAATTATAACTCAAAGAACAGTATTTTCCATATCAGAAAAAGGAGATTCAGTAAGAGGAGTACCTCAAGTAACTTATGAAGATATAGGAGGATTAAGAGAGGAAATATTAAAGGTAAGAGAAATGATTGAATTACCTTTAAGACATCCAGAAATTTTTGAGAAGTTAGGAGTTGAAGCACCAAAAGGTGTTCTATTATATGGACCGCCTGGAACAGGTAAAACATTATTAGCAAAAGCAGTAGCAAATGAAAGTAACGCTCACTTCATAAGTATTAGTGGACCTGAAATAATGAGTAAATTTTATGGAGAATCAGAAGCTAGACTAAGAGATATATTTAAAGAGGGTAAAGAAAAAGCACCTACAATAATATTTATTGATGAAATAGATTCAATAGCTCCAAAAAGAGAAGAAGTAACAGGGGAAGTAGAGAGAAGAGTAGTAAGCCAATTATTATCTTTGATGGATGGATTAGAAGGTAGAGGAAAGGTAATTGTTATTGCAGCCACTAATAGACAAAATGCCATAGATCCCGCTTTACGACGTCCAGGTAGATTTGATAGAGAAATAGAGATAAAGGTTCCAGATAGAAAAGGTAGATTAGAAGTCTTGCAAATTCATACAAGAAATATGCCACTAACTGAAGATGTTGATATAGAAAAATTAGCTTCAACAACACATGGCTATGTAGGCGCAGATATAGAAGGATTATGTAAAGAAGCGGCAATGAAAACATTAAGAAGAATATTACCAAAATTAAATTTAGAAGAAGAAAAATTACAACCAGAAGTACTTGCAGATCTAATAGTAACTATGATAGACTTTGAAAAAGCATTTACAGATGTAACACCTTCAGCAATGAGAGAAGTATATTTAGAAACTCCAGACATAAGTTGGAACGATATAGGAAATTTAGATAAAATAAAGAAGGAATTACAAGAAGCTATAGAATGGCCACTTAAATTTGATAATTTATATCAGAAAATAGGATATAAAATGCCAAAAGGAATTTTATTACATGGACCATCTGGTACAGGTAAAACATTATTAGCAAAAGCAGTAGCCAAAGAAAGTGAAGCCAATTTTATAAGTGTAAGAGGTCCGGAAGTTTTATCCAAATGGGTAGGAGAATCTGAACGTGGAGTAAGAGAGATATTTAGAAGAGCTAGACAAGCTTCACCATGTATTATATTCTTTGATGAAATAGATGCATTAGTTCCAGCTAGAGGTGGTGGAGGAGATTCAATGGTAACTGAGAGAATAGTAAGTCAACTGCTTACGGAACTTGATGGAATACAAGAGTTAAATGGAGTAATAGTAATGGCCGCTACAAATCGTTTAGATATTGTCGACCCATCAATAATTAGACCTGGGAGAATAGATAAATTACTATATATCCCATTGCCAGATAAAAAAGCAAGAGAAGAAATTTTATCAATACATACTAAAGACATACCATTATCTTCAGAAGTAAAACTAGAGAAAATTGCTGAATTATCAGATGGATTCAGTGGAGCAGATCTTGGAGCAATTATTAATACTGCAATGTCAATTTTAATACAAGAATTTATAAGCAAATATCCAAAACCAGAAAATGCAATAAAACACTTAAAAGAGATAATAATAAAAGATGACCATATACATAAGGCCATTAAAAAAGTCAGAACATCTCGTGATGGTAGACCAGACTCTAAAGTATCTGTACCGTATTATAGATAATATAATTTAATATAAATTGAGATATTTTGGTAAGTAGAATTGCATCATTAGATAAAGAACTATGTAATTCTAAAAAATGCCAATTAGAATGTATAAGATTTTGTCCTGTAAATTTATCTGGAAGTGAATGCATAATACTTGGTGAAGATACAAAAGCTATTATTAATGAAGAATTATGTAACGGTTGTGGAATTTGTATAAAGAAATGTCCATTTGACGCAATCAATATAGTTAAACTACCAGATGAGTTAGATAAAGATAAGATACATCAATATGATATTAACAGTTTCAGACTTTATAAATTACCAATGCCAGTACAAGGACAAATAATTGGATTAGTAGGTAAAAATGGGATTGGTAAATCCACTGCATTACAAATTTTATCGGGAAATTTAATACCCAATTTAGGTGATTTAGAGAATTCGAAAGATTGGGGAGACGTGAAAGACAAATTTAATGGATCAGAACTAAAAAATTATTTTGAATTTTTATCAAATAATAAAATGAAAATTTCTTTAAAACCACAAGCAGTATATAATATACCAAAAATATGGAAAGATAATGGAGAAACACTATTAAAAAAATATGATGAACGAAATATTTCCAATGAGTTAATTAGAGAACTGAATTTAGAAGAATGTATAAAAAATGATGTTAATAAGTTAAGTGGAGGAGAATTACAGAGATTAGCAGTAGCTATTGCTATTGCAAGAGATGCAGACGTGTATTTTTTTGATGAACCTTCAGCATTTAATGACGTATATCAAAGATTAATAGTAGCTAACGTTATAAGAAAATTAGCAAATTCAGGCAAATATATAATACTAGTTGAACATGATTTAACATTTTTAGATTATATGAGTGATTATATTCATATTCTTTATGGTGAAGCTGGAACTTATGGAATTGTATCAGGAAGATATGCAGCTAGAATAGGAATAAACGCGTTACTAGATGGATATATACCAAATGAAAATATAAGATTCAGAGAATCAGGCGTTACTTTTAATAAATCAAATGTAATTAATGAAGATGAAAAAAAAGAGAATATAACTAAATATACTGATATAACAAAGAAATTTGATAGGTTTCAATTAGATATTAAATCCGGTTCAATAAAAAAAGAGGAGATTATAGGAATAATTGGAGCTAATTCACTAGGAAAAACAACTTTTTTGAAAATATTATCTGGAATTGAAAAGCCTAATAAAGGAAAAATTGAAAAGAATGTTAAGATTGCATACAAACCTCAATATTTAGATAATACACATGATATTCTAGTGAAAGATTTACTAATACAACAAAGTATAGATGGAAAAACTGAATTACAACAAGAATTAATGAAATCATTTAATATAAATAAGATTATTGAAAAGAAAATAAATCAATTAAGTGGAGGAGAATTACAGAAATTATCAATAATGTCATGTTTATCAATGGACGCAGATATCTTTGCATTAGATGAACCTTCAGCATTTATTGATATTGAAGATAGAATCATGTTAGGTAAAATTATAAATAAATTTATAAAAACTTATGGTAAATCAGCAATAATAGCAGATCATGATTTACAATTAATTGATGTTATATCTGATTCAATTATGATTTTTAATGGTAGATCTGGAATTTATGGAAATACTACACCGCCATTAACAAAAGAGATTGCAATGAATTTATTTCTTAAGGAGTTAAAAATAACATATAGAAGAGATATAGAATCTGGAAGACCTAGAGTGAATAAAAATAATAGTAAATTAGATAGAGAACAAAAATTATCTGGTAATTATTATTATATCAAATAAAATTCATAATTAAGAAAATTATTAATAAATTATTCTAAACCTTATATATAGAACTTAATGAAAAAGTAAATGTATATCTATGTCTAAGACACGTCACTCTAAAAATAGAGAAGAGCGTTTAAACAGTAAAAGGAGAATGTTTCTTACTGTTCTTGCTACTATGGGCGGTGTGGCTACTGCGGCTACTTTTGCACCTTGGACACAATTTCTTTGGGATTCTATAGTTAAAGGCGGTGATTTGATTCGAGACAAAATTAGATTTGCTGATGGAAGAACAGCTAATCTAAATAATGTACCTCTTAATTCTGCATCTACTTTTGTTTATCCTAGAACTGGCGATCCAGTTGCTGACGCTGAACCTTTTCGTAGATTTCAACTTATTCGTCTTCATAAAGATTTAGGTGGAGATCAAGAGAGTCCAAAAGCATTTAGAGCATATAGTATGATTTGTGTTCATTTATGGTGTTTATGGAATTATTATGCAGATAGAAGACTTATGAATGCGACTGTTGATGGCACTATTGAATGTCCGTGCCATGGAAGTAAATATGATCCAAATAACGGTCTAGCTGTTGCTGGTCCAGCTGCTATGCAAACTGAACCTAATAATGCGTTACCACTTTTAGATATTGAAATTGAAGATAATGGTGATCTAGTTGTTATACCCCCAACTTGGACTGTTAGTAGAAATGGGGTTATAGGATTTGGTAGATATGTCTGAAAATAGAAATCCAATTCAGAAAGTTTGGGATTGGTTTACCAAAGGATTAAACAGAACTCCAATTTATGGGTTTAAATTACAAGCTCCACAAAAAGCTCTTTCACCACTCTCTTTTCTAGGCATGACTACGTTCATAACATTTTTATTATTAGGACTTAGCGGTGCTCTATTACTTATTTATTATCAACCAACTTATGCAG
>CALBXV010000192.1 GCA_937890045.1 uncultured archaeon | reverse complement strand
AGTTCCAGTAAATTTTATAATTCTATGTGCAAGAACGGCACCTGCTGATCCATCAGAAACAGATAGTGTCGTTGTATCAGCTGAACCTGCTATGTCTTGTTCTTCATAACCACCGGCTAATTGTTCAATGATCTGTAGATTAGTATTGGTTGTACTTCCCCATGTACCGGCGTTCTCGCCGGTAGTCATTAGCTCTGTACCTAATCCCGTAAAACTTGATGCCATTAAGCGCTCCCTACAAATATTTCTACATCACATGATGCTGTATCTGTATCCACTGTAATATCTACTAAGTCAGAAAGACCTGAAGCTAAAGCTGATCCCGCCGCTTTCATTGTATCTACAACTCCACCGCTATTATCACCTGGATAAATAAACGAGTGGCCTGCATCGACCTTCATTCTAAATTCTGTATTGTCTTCGTCCCTAAAAGTTAGCATAATATGATTTGAGTCATCTAAATTTGTAATTCTGATATATCTAACATCGCCGTCGTCAAACATTCCTGCAACGTAGCCAACTTTATTTGCTGTTACACCAACGCTACTAAGCGCCGATAAAAATCCTATCAGGCCACATTCTGTTGTTGATGCGGTTACAACTCTTTTAACAATTTCATTAACGCTGGAAATATCTAAAGATCTTTCCGATCCATAGTCTATGTTGTTGAGAGTGATTGCTTCTTTTACTGATACTGTTAGTGTTGCCATATTTTAATCCTTACGGTGCCGGAGACTGAACGGGTATACGTGGTTCACCGTCCGTATAGTCGTCCCTTCTACGTCTACCTAGTTGTTCTCCGCCGAATTTTTGTGCTTCGGTTTGATATTTTTGTTCGTATAGTTGTAGCATATCCATTGGGCCTTTTAAATAGCTAAAAGCTTCTACCAAGCAGGCGTATAAAAGTCCATTGCCAAAATTAAGACTTAAATAAGTTGTCGTATTTGCCGAGCTCAATCCTACTGGTCTGGCACTGTAATGAATTTTGTACATGAAAGCTGAACTGGGAGTTGGAACAATCGTGATTCTTCCTGAAGAAGTTGCGCCCGTTCCTTCCGCTCCTCCCGACATTGCATAGTATTTTGGTGTGCCAGTAGTCGTTTCAGCCGCGTCATACTCCCTTAAATAGCTAATATCCTTTTTTTCCAGCCAGCTATTAGCTCCTGTTGCAGCAGTCGTTGAGGTATAAACTTGTATTCCTCTTACAAATAATGTTCCAGCTGGAGTATAAACATTGTCTTTTGAAGCTGTTAAATTTCCAAGCATTTCTTTTCGATCTGCATCAATTGGAACATCTCTTTGAATTCTAAGTTCTGAATTATCTATAAATTGATCGGTTATGGTACTTGAAAGTACGCCTGTTCCAACTTCCGTATAGTTTAAAATTGCTGTTGTAAGTGTTGAATATGTAAATCCTGCCATTATGCTGATAAAGTCGCTGGTCCTACCGAGACCGGAAACCCTCCTCCTGTAATTCCTCCTGTTGTTGCCGTGCTAGTGTCTACAGTAAAATAAAACCAGTCGTCTGTAAAATCCGTATCTCTAGCGCCGCTAACATACTTGCCTGTATTAATAGCATACCCTGCCGCTTTTGCAATGTTTGAGCCGGCAATGCCGTCAAAGGTCGCCGGATCTGCGTACGCTCCTGCAATTGTTGGCGATCCACGGAACCTGTAAGTACTTCCATTTGTCAAACCATGGTTTGGAGTGTTAACGTTGATTATGCCTGATGAAGCAGCATACGTGGTAAACGGATCATGGATCAATAACTGCGCAACAGCATTTTCTGTTCTATCCGTTCTTACGTTTTCCAAGGCCTGAGGATCTGCTCCATGCGGTCTTGGATCTAGTTGTGGCTGTTTAGCTTCATATTCAGACTTATGAACAAACATGCCATTCCATTCTGTAAGCATTTCATTATATGGAAATTCCATGCCGGATCGGTCTGATATTGCTTTTGCGTATTTTCCTCTTGCGTATGCCATTATATATTCGGATAATAATTCTTCGGGGTTATATAAGTGCTAGCATCAGACCCGTCTTCTGATAGAGCACGTGCTAATTCATCTTCGTATAATAATTTTAATTCTTGAACTCTTTGTGGTGCATATTTTTGTGATAAATAAAAAGATAGGCCTGACGCCATGCAAGGGACAAATCTATAAGGTATGTCCGTTGCATCCGTGTATGTCGCATCTGCATCTTGAATTCTTTTTACAAAAAACATATGAACAAATTTCGCCGCCGCAGTAGAATCTGGTGTTGGATAAAGTGTAACGGTTGTTTTATCAACGAATCGTTGAACAAAGTATTGAGAAGGAGTTCCTTTAGATAATTTATTTGCTAATGCAGAATATGCTGATCTAGCTATTTTTGTAAGAGTAGAATCTGCCTGTGTTGTTTCAGTTCGACCTGTTCTATAAGTCGCTTCTAAAACATCTGCTATTCCATAGGTAGAAGTTCCAGTTGTTCCTCCTGCTGTTGTTGCAGAAGTTCCGTCGCCTGATGCTCTGTAGAAAATATATTCAGCTTGGCCTTCAACAAGATCAATATCGGTATCTCCTACTTCCCAGTAGTGCAAACCTCTATTGCCCCATTCTTGAAACATTACATTTA
>CALBXV010000191.1 GCA_937890045.1 uncultured archaeon | reverse complement strand
CATACCTTTTATGGTATGAAGGACGGCGTTCAGTGAATTTAAACTCTGGGTCATCCGTTGGCTTTTTGGCAACCTTAGATACAAATCTAAAGAAAGGGTCTTGAGAAATTGCTAACTCAGAAACTCTATCCCCAAAATTGTATCTTCGTCTAAGATCACCAGTATCTTTTGAAGTACCATCAGACCATGTTGCCACATCTGAAACAGTACCTAAACTAAATACATCAGCCATTTTATTACCTTTAAGTTAAACGTTTACGCTTTTAGTGAATACTAAAAGCTTTTTCTAATTCAGAATCAAATCCAAGAAGAGTTTCAAACACCACATCGTCACTCGACCTTTCGGAACCACTATCACCTGAGCCTGTTGCCGCTGCTGAAGAAGGTTTTTCACGAACTTTCTTCATTTGCTGCATCATCTCACCTTTAGTATTCTGAGCTATTTTATCCTCTTTTTTGCCTCTATTCATCAAAAAGTAAACATCATCATAAGTGAGAGGTCGAGATTGTGCAAAATCCACAACTTCTTTAAAATCATCATCACTCATACTATGCTTAGCACGAAAACTCTGTTCCGCTGTTACACGTTGGTTTTCTTCTTTTGATTGACTAGCGAACTCTCCAAGCCTTTTTTGAACAACTCCATCAATAGTAGCGTTCAATAGTTTGCTTGAATCGGAAGATGGATCATCAATAGCTTCATCATAGTCAAAGACGAACTCTTCGCCTAATCCTAATTGTTCCTTGAGATTTCCTGGTGTTGAACCACCACCCTCATAATATCCCTTAATATGTGATATTAAATTAGGGTCTTCTCTCATATCATCCAAAATAGGTGCGTAAGGTTCAAGTTGGTTCAGCCTACCTTTCAACTTCTTAGCTTCTCTACTTGAATCTGCGTACCTCTTCTCGTAATCATGCCCTCGTTCTTGCTGTTCTTGCATTCTTTCTTCTCGGGGGCTGTTTTCAGCCGTTGCGATGTTTCGCTGGGCGGGCTCCCCAGCTTCTTTTTCAAGTACGACACTATTCACCTGTTTATCTAGCTCTTCAAAAAAGTTATCAGAGTCTTGAGTCCCGAGGCCACTGTCCAGTGAATCATCACCTTCGAATAGGTTGTCGTTTTGCTCATTGTGCAGTGCCATAATATACCTCCATTAATTTACTGCGTTTTATTCTTATCTTTCAACAGGTTTTTCTCTACTTCTTTTACTCTCTTCTTTAACTAAAGATCGTAAAAACTTTTGTTGTGCTTCAGTCTCTAATACATCTTTCCGTACTTCATTACCCGCAGTACCTATCTTATCTTTAATACCAGCTTGTACAACTTGTCTTGATAAAGTATCAATAGTTCCATCTCTATCTTTCAACTGTTCAGCCAACTGTTCCACTTGCTGTTTCAACTGAGCATATATACTTTTTCTTTTTATAATCTGTTCTTTATTTCTAATATCAGTTTCTGCCAACATTGCTATATCGTCAATCAATCCAGACTGGAACCATCTAAAATACTCTTCCATTAATGCCCACCTATTAATAGGCATAGTAGAACCACCTACATATCTTACATCAAACTTACTGGATGCATAATCATTCCATCTACTTACAACATTACCAAAATCATTATAAACTGGTACATTAATCTCAACTGACCTATCTTCAAATCCACCAGCCTCAGGTTGCACTATTCTAAATACTTTATGAACTGTATATGTACTTTGAGCTGTTTCTGTAAATACTTTACCTAAATGTTCTAAAGCTGGTTCCATTATAGTCTGCATCCAAGCTTTAATTCTACGAGTACCATACTCATCCATAGCAAGCATTCCTCGATAAGTTTCAGTCTTCTCAGATTCTACTCCTTGTAATGTACCAGGAACACCTGAAATATATTCAATATCTTGTTTACCCTGCTGTGTAATAGTAAAAAATGCTTGATTAAGACCTAACGGTTGTACAGGTACTGGAGGTGTAAACCCTGGCCTGTATTTTAATAAAGCCCCTGGAGCTGAAGAATACTTTTCCCATTCCTCTTCAGGTACAGAGCCTTCTTCATATAACCACCTTAAGTTAGAACTTAAATTAGCATTATGTAGCATAATCTGATGAGATTTATTAATTTCTTGTTGCTTACCTACAAGAGGAGTAACCGCACTCATTGGATATGGAGTCCCTGTGTATGTATACGGAAATGGTATTATAGGATACTCAGTATTAGATAAATAATATTCATATAACAAAACATCACCAGCAACACAAGTAACTTTTACTCTAGTATCATAATACTGAACAAAATCAACAAGAGTACTTAAAAACTCTTTATTCTTAATAAGTAATTTATATTCATCTTCACTTACTACTCTATTTTCTACTTTGGAAACTTCTTCTGTAACCTGAGCTTCGATAGCAGCTCTTTCTGATTCAATAGCTGACTGTGTTTCTTTTGCAAGTTTCTCAATTTCTAATTGCGCTCTTGATTCAATAATTTCACCACGCTGTAAAGCCATAGTAATGGATAATTCTTTCTCCTCAGCTGCCACCATCATCTCTTTAGATATCGTATCCATTCTTTCCTGTACTTTACCATTTATCATTTCCATCTCTTCTGGTGATGGAGGAACTTTAATAAATAAATTATAATATGGTAATTTTTCTTTAGAGTACATCTCGTAAAAATCAATCATATCATCATCTTCACCTGTTGGCTTATATGCAACTGAAAGAACATCGTCTGCTTGTATACTATCAGATTCAACAATATCTCTTTCAGTGTATGAACCAACTGTATTTACAGTACCGCTAGCACTTCTTATTTTCTTTTTATATTCAGGGAGTATACTAGAAAGATGATGCTTAGGTAAATCCTTTTTAACCATTATATAAGAAGCATCTCTAAATAAAAAGTCACGACTCATTGGGTCTACATAAACATCAAATGGCTCTATTCTTTTAAATACTACTTCGCCCATTCCCCTGTCTTTATCAGCATCTACATCAACCATCATATATCCGATACCTTTTGTAAATGCATCTTGAACTACTTGTGAAAACAATGACTTACCATTTGATATATACCAACAATATGAAGCTACATCAGCATGAACAGCTGCAATATCTACATCAGAACCCTCACTTCCAACAGCCTGCCACCGAGGATTATTAGCAGTAACAAAAAACTTCATTATCTCTATAGCTGGTGTGATTCTATTAATAATAAAATCAGGCATACCAGCTTCTTGTAAATCGTCACGCTCTCTAGACGTTAACTGATCATTTAGATAAAAATCATAACCACGCTGATTTATACTACGCCATCTACTTCTCTCGCCTGTAGATGCCTTATTCCATAACTCTCTAACTGCCTCAGCCTTCTTTTTATTACTTTTTCTTGGCATTATTTTACTACTCCTAATAATTCAGATGGGTCAAATCTATCCTTACTTTTCCACTCATTACCTTTGACAGCTTCAATATGTACATGATCTGATATACTAGCATCCCAACCAGCAGCTTTTGACGTAGGTCTTCTCATTACGCCAAGAATATCTCCAGCTTTAATTACATCCCCCTCTTTAACTGAGGGGTCTACATACGCAAATCTCATAACATGATTACCAGTTGAAACTTGTACATATTTTGTTTCACTATCTCCTTTATACCACGTACCAATCTTTGTAACAGTACCAGCAAAAGGTGAACTAACTTGACCTCCGAATGGAACTGAAATATCTATACCTCTATGTGCTCCTTCTACAGATTTACCCTTCCGTATACGTGATGCCTCAAATATACCAGACCCCTCTACATCACTTCTAATCTTTACATCACCAAAAATAGGGTGAGCTTTTTCTTTAAGAGGATCGTCAACAGCGATCATATTATTCATAATCGCATCTCCACTTACTCTTTCTCTTTTTTTAGGATGAGGCATTTACCTACCGATTGGAACGTTAATTCCAAGTCTCCAGTCATAACCACCGTTTCTACGTCTTTTATTATAACTACCGTACAAAGACGAGCCGCCTTTGAATGGTATATTAAAACCACCTCTGCGAAACGGTTCTATTACATTTTTACTTGGAGAATAACCAAGTCCAAGTAAATTATACATAGACTTTGCGACCATCAATTCATTCCAAGACTGCTTGTCTTTCATTTTACCCTGAGGATAAATATTCTTTGTAACACCACTCCACATTGTCGACTTCGGCTGATAACTGCCGTCAAGAGCATTCAATTTGCTCATAGTCCTTAAACTTAAACTAGGACTTGTAACAAAACTTGTATTATCTAAAGGTCCGTTCATATACTAAGCAACAATCCAGCTTTTTGCTTTTCTTTTAGGCTTATACCAACCCTTTTTATCTTTATTCTTCCTCATATTGGGAGGAAAAGCGTGCAATTGTGCATAATATAAGGTCTCGATGGTATCATCATGAGCCATTTTAGGTCCGAATGTAACAATTTCGTTGATTAAATCAAACATATTTTTTCTAATATGTACAGTACCCATACTAAATCTACCGCTTAAACCACTATAAATCCTATTTCTTTTGTGTTGGCCTCCTGGTTTCTGTGGTATTACAGCTATATCAAACCTATTTAATCTACGCCTTTCATCATTCAATGCTTGGAATATACTTCTGTTCATAGCTACATCTTCTACAGTAGCTGAAGAACAGTTATATTTATTATACATAGATATAATATAATCAACAACACCAGTGCGACCTAAAATATTGCCATCGGAATCTTTTGAACCAACTGTAGGAATACTCCTGTGCCTTTCATACTCTAACACATACAACTCATTGTTTATATCGACAGCAATAGCCATGATAACACTGAAGTCAGAATGTTTAGTATCTATATCAGTAGCAGGATCACATCCAATAAATACATTAACTGGAACAAGGTTACCGTCTTTTACTATATAATTGATACCATCTTCATGTTTATAATAGCCATCATAATACTTTAAATGATTTCTTGTCCATACAGCATCTTCCTCACTCATTACTTCCATCATATATTCTTGAAAGAACTTATGAGGCTGTCCAGAGTCCATATAAAACTTCTTCTTCTCTTCTAATTTAGAAGCAGGGAAAAATGATGCCCAAAGCGGGGCTCCGTCAGGTTGCAATGCTTTATACGTAACTATCTTCCAAGCAAAATCATCCCCATCTTTTTTAGCTTTTGCATGCTGTGTAAGAAGGTTGTTAATAAAGGAATCATAATGTACGGGAGTGCCATTAACACGCAACCTACCAGTATGAGGCTCAAGTGCGGGATAAACAACGGCAGTAACAAGATTCGCATTCTTATCCCTTGCGTCCCTTGTGATTGTATTTGCTTCATGTTCAAAATCATCTAGTACAATTAAATCATATCTTTTATGTAATTTAGCTCCACCACGAATACCAGCTACATTTGATTTACTTATTAACTTACATCCATTTTTTAATTCTATATCTTCTTCCGTCCATTTTCCGCCTCTTGTATCACCGAAATAATAACGTATCCTGTCATTATAATCAAGATGATGTTTTATATAATCCATATTGCCTACTGAAAGTTTCTGTGTTGCAGATACCCAAGCATAGAAATAAAAATCATCACTCGGGCAAAAAAGAAAATCTTTTAAAATAGAAGCTTTTGTCAATATAGTCTTGCCATGACCACGTGGAACAATGATAGCAGATTGCTTTATTTCTCTATTATCTATAACATCAGATATTTCATAATGAAATGGAGGAGTCTCACTGCGTGTAAAATCTTCAGGTAAGAAAAGCTTGCCAAAAGATATTAAGTCTTTACTAGACATTAATAACGCTTCTTCAACTTCGCTTACGTTCTGCGTGTTTATATTCAATTAACCTTACAACATTTACAATTTTTACAATCACAATTTTTCATTATTTTTCTCCTTTTTCTTCGATATTTCTTTCTTCCATGAATTTCATATACTCATCTTCATTATCCATAAAATCTACATATCCTTTAAACATCTCACTAAGCGACATCATCATATTATCTATATAAGTAACTCTTCCACTTAACACCCTAATAGCTCTTATAAGATCATGCTTTGAGACTGTTTGTTTACGCTTCGCCATTAGTTTACCCAACACTCAATCCCATTCTCATCAAATTCAATTGTCACCCATCCTGTCCTAACAATCTGAAACATAGAATATCGCGCATAGTCAGCGTAGCGCAGGAAGCTACCTCCTCTTACATACCACCTTCTATGTAAAGTTTCTTCATTATCATATATAGCTATAGAATCTATAGGCTTAGCATATAACTGGTGGTTATGACCTAAAAAGAATACATCACCATCACTATAAACAGCAGCCATCCTATCTAACTCCAGATCACCGTTCTTTGCTCCGCTAGTACCATGACCACTAACAAGATTCCAAGTCCTGCCAGATGTTACAATTGATGTATACCCAGGCAATTCGTAATAAGGAACTTGTAAAGCATTAGCTATTCCTCTCGATATATCAAAATCAAGAACTCTTGCACTTCTTAAATAATCGTGATTACCACCACGAACAAACAAACACTTATCCGCTATAGGTCTGAACAACTTTAAAAACTCTTCATACTGATCATCAGGAGACATACTTTGACCACGCTGGGGGATATGATAGTTTGGAGGTATACATTCTATTAAGTCACCATTACCAAACCACCTGGCAAACTTATCTTTCTTTATCTCCTTTATAGCCTCCTTTAGTTTTTCATGGTCATGCTCGTTAGCTCCTACATGAACATCAGTTATTCCATGTATCCTTATTTTACCATTATACTCAAACGTTAACAAACCACCTGACTTGACCCGCACAGATTCTTCAGTATCTTTATCTTCTACTTGTGTTTCATATGGTATTGTAAAAGTGTGATTACATTTACGACACAAATGACGCTGCATTAAGTCATTATCTGTATTACGACGATACCCATGTATCTTAGTGTGCATTGATGCACAATGGGGACATAACATATTATTCTCCTTCTTCGATTGATTCAACAAGCTCAGGTCTTTTAGCTAACTCTAATTGGTCAGGCTCAAAACCTTGAAACAGTCCCATTATACCAGTTTCTTTCTGCTTAATAGTGGTACTTCCTATAGTACCAATTGCTTTACCTAATTCTTTTACAGCATTCAATACAATATTATCTTCCATAGAGCTATCTACTAAACACTTTAATTTAGTTAATACATACTCATGGTCGACACCCATTGATTTTGCTACATCTACTACTGACTTTTCGACTTCTTTCATAACTCTCTCCTGTCTTAGTAATATCGCCGCTTTCTTCCCAGCTTTGTACGAATTTTCCTCAG
>CALBXV010000190.1 GCA_937890045.1 uncultured archaeon | reverse complement strand
TATTGGTGACATAGCGGCCGCCGCTATTACTAATATTATAACAACATCAAATCAATATGGAGCTAAACTGGATATAAGCTGGAATGGCACAGAACCAATTGGCTTTCTAGCTACTTATCTAGAACTAGATATTACTGCTACATGGCCTGCGGATGCTCATCTATATCATACTCAAACAAGTAATACAGGATATACCACTATATATAGTAGTACTCCTACGCTTAGATTACCGGCAAAACTGGGTAAAAAGGTAGTTGCATCAGCTAGAGCTGTTATGCATGATGGATCACTATCTGATCCTGTCACAATATCTCCCGTAACAGTTGAGATTCCAACATCTTTAGAATTACGAGACTTCAGTAAAAGTTTGGGACGATTAGGAGTAACTGTATCTTTAGACGACGCCTCTATAGTATCAGGTTCTAGTACCTCCCAGCATAATCTGCATTATACTACCTTTGCAAGAGATACTTATTTAGAAGCCGTACATATCTGGGTTCATAAATGTACCATTCAAACTGATCTAAAAATACAAACAAATGATATAGCGTCAGCTGATGAAAAAACAAAAACTTTGATCGTGAATGATACTGGAGGAGATCATGATTTTTATGCTATATCAGATTTAAGTTTACCAGTATCTGCTGGAGAAGTATTACTAATAGCTGTTCAAGGGGGAGCCGATTCAGTACTAGATCTCACTGTAGAATTACATTATTCTCCTGGTGAAATTACACAATATACGGGCTCTAGTGCTTAAAAATGTATGGATTTAAATTCATAGACCAACTACAGTTAGATACTGCGGGAAATAATATAGGACCAGTTCCTATCGCTGCCTTCTTAGAAGAAGCAGAACAAAAAATTAGTGTCTCTTATTCTGAGGGTGGTCTAGTTTTAACAACCTTAACTGCTCTACTAGTCTCTGATTCAGATCCAACTTTCAATTTATTACTAAGTGAAGATATTGCCAGTTCTAGTACAGGAAACTTACTATTAGGTCATACATCTAAAAAGCTGAAAGCTACTGTTCCAGAAAATAGTTCTATATTTGATTTATTAACTCACAAGCCGTTTTTGGACTATGAAGAAGACGATCCCAATGAAGGCATAAAGGATATATATATTAGTCCAGAAGTTTTAGATACTAAAATTCTTGGTTATACAGAGTACAATTCCTTTGCAAATAAAACTCTTACATCCCTAATTACTTGGTCATCTAGATATCCCTTTAGTGTAAGTTCTACGGGTCTTGATGGATCTGAGGGATTTCCAGTAGCAGAAGCTACATACGCGTCATTAGATTCCATAGCAGATCCCTTAGAAATATATATTGCTAAAGTCAATGATGCTTCAAATTGGAAAGTATATTTTAAGAATACTGCTGTTATATCTAATAATGATATAATAACTGTTAAGGGAGGTGAAGCTCGTTCTCCAATAGTAACAGAAGATTCACCTAAGTTTTTAACTGATAGACTTTTAAAATTATCTCATAAAGGTATAGCTGACTGGGATGATCTTGAACATCTTGGTATGTCTCTTAAAGAAGAAGGATTTTGTTCGGAAGCAATATATCCAACAGAAGCAGATTGTATTGCCCACGGAACTTGTAGTAATCCTGCTTATAGTACAGAAACTACCTGTGAAGCTGCTTCAGCAACGTGGATTCCTTTTGGATGGCAATCAACTTCAAAAATTTTAACTAATACCGCTAATATCACAATTAGGAGCGTTAATAAAGAAGAAGGACTAATATTATTAGATAAAGCAGCTCCCAAGGATATAACATTTAGTTATCTATTAGATGATGAATGGAATACATTAAAAAATATTAATTTAAATCCAATGTCTGGAGAACTTCCAAGCTTAATAAAAATGAAGATTTTAAATGAAGGTTCTTTATTTTATTCTATTGACACTACCGAGAAATATGTGGATGCAACAACTGGTACTTTCGACCAAGGAATGCAGAGTACTATTGCTAGATTTCCTGTTTTTGCAACTATAAATATAACTTCTCAATTGTTTTCTCATATTGATACTAGAGTTCCTGGAGGAGTCCAAATTGATACAACAAGTATTGATTCCCATACTACTTATGGATTTATGGGAGTTAATCCCAGTCAAAGAAATATTTCTATAGTAGCTCTTCCTGATTCGGTTCTAGATTTACTGATAGCACAATATAAAGATCTACATATTGATCCCACAGCTGGTGATAATTTATCTACCCTTAGTGAAAAAGTAAATTATATTCAAAATTTTACTAGTACTGCCTATGATTCAGAGACAGGTATTGGGACCAAAACTAACTTAATCGAGGGCGAAGTAATGAAAATGGTACATCGTTATTTATCCGCAGGAGTATTAGCAATAGTTGTTGATTCTTTCTACGCATCCACTTATTCTACAGATAATATAATATTTAAAGACTAATGAGTATTCAAGCATATAGAGATAAAGAAATCGATAAAATAGTTGAACAAGCTTTTGTACAATTTAATATCACTGACTTATCAGAAAAACAAGAGATAACCAACTCTATTAAACAACAATTAGATAGTTCTGATTCTTTATCAAATTTTCAAGAAAGTATATATGCCTCGTCTGGTAAGTATAGAGCTGACGTACGGGC
Organism: uncultured archaeon; assembly: GCA_937890045.1. Next base: position 9,405 of record CALBXV010000190.1, on the reverse strand, counting down.
TTCTCTAATTGATATTATTGCCCACTTGTTTCATGTACGTGATATGGAACTGAAGCTCAGCAAAATAGAAGCAAAGTCTCGAGATATTACTACATCTGCAAATAATAGACTTACTATATTAGAGAACAAATTTCATAATTTAGCTGATAATATTAGAGAATCTTTTGAGGAAGGGGTACATAGCGGAATACATGCTGGAACTATTGTAAAAGATGGAAAACTTAGAATAGACAAAGCACAAGTTCCAGTTCCTTTAAATAATATAGAAATAGAAATTCATCCAACTAGTAGTAATGTGGATAATGTAATAGTTGAAACAAGTAAAAATAAAGATGTACTAATTACTACTGGATTAGCTTCTGATTCTTATAATGTTAAAGTAACAACTCCGATAGAACCTAGTATATATATTTCAAGTGGTTTTTTAGCAGGAGTAGTAGTATCTATAAAATTTGAAACAGAAGAACCAGTATCTCCATCTATAATCTCTTCAAAAGCTAGCGCTTCTTTTAAGATTCAAGCAGTGCATGCTGGTATAGAGAAAGATATCTATACTGCCAATCTAGGAAGAGATACGTCTTTAGGTACTTATTCATTTGTTGAACCAACTGATACTACAGAATATAAATACTTCAAAGTATATTTATATTTTCCTGACCATACAATTAATAATAATTTATTAGAATATAATTTTAATATACATAATATACGTTTATTTAAAAAACCGGAAGGAGTAGCGGTCTCTGCTGGAACCTTTATCTCAAATATCTATACTTCTAAATCTCCAATACTTGGGGCAAAAATTAACGCATCCTCTCTCAAAGATGTAAATTTTAAATTAAAATTTGAGAAAGTAGATTTTGAGCAATATGTTATTCCTAAAGGATTAACTAGAACCTTTACTATATATAAGGATGCGGCAATACCTATTATTAGTATAAGTCCTTTTAAAATTAAATTGGGTTCCTCTCCTACTATCACACTAGCAGATGAATCAGTAGTTGGTACCTTTGAGATATCAGAAGATAGATATAGTATAATTCTGACAGAAGAAGCAGCTCTATACAATGGTTATCTTTTTATAACTTATGAAACTACTAGTCAAGTAACCACGGGATACACATCAGCAAGACCAAATGAGGCATTCATAGCTACCTCGTCTGATAAGACTGAATATCATAATGGAATTGAGCCCTACATGTTTAGGCTCAGCAGTGTTCCGTTTATGTATGCCCCTGAGTCGGGTATCCCTAACTTTATTTTTTATAAAAATGATGTTGAGATATCAGCATTAGATTTAACAGACCTTGATAATTCCACAACAGAGTTTTCTGATCCTAATGAAGAAAATGAATTTTATTACAAGGATGGATTTTTATATACTAACTTTTCTTTAGTTGATGAACAATATAAGGTATTTTATAGATATACTTGTGATGGAGTTTCTCTAGAACTAGAAGTATTTAATAATGCTACAGTAGATGACTATTTTATAGAATTAATTACACTAGATGGCTTTTCGTATGCATCAGCTTTTGGCTTAGTGGCTCCTGTGGAGAATTAAGCAATGAAACTCTTACGAAATCCTAAATATATACTTCCTAATGGTTTAGAATGGAAGGGAACTGTGCATAAAATGGATGATGGAGAATGGATGACTGGAAAAGTTCACACTCCAAACAGTATTCAATTAGCTCTAATCGATGAGGTATGGAATATGCCAAGAAAAGGCGCTGTTGCTACACAGAAAGTATTGAGTCAAGTTTTTTCTTATCTAGGTAAAGATTCCGGTGTTGCTGAAGGACTACTTAATATATTTGATAGCAAATCTACTAAATTAGATATCTTACTGGGGTCAATTGAAGAGTTACTAGCCGTCCATATAAATAAAATTAAAAAATATTTAGATAGTAAAATTATACAAACTGAAGACGGTGGGCGTGGTTCTGTGGTTGACTTATCTTTAAATCTAACACTAGATGAAATAAGATCTGAAAGTAAAACAGCCAGTATTTCTTCTGTTGATTATGTACATAACACAGAAGACAACTATTTTTTATGGCCCGGTAATATAGAAGCAGGTATTTATTATGGATCGTCAAATAATCCATCAAGTCTTTATAAATCTACTTCTATGAGACTTTTTGCTGATATGGTCTCTAGAACTGGAGCCTCTACTGGTTTAGTAGATCCGGAAAATCTTAAAATAGATAATTCATTTGTTCCAGGATTTTCTGGAGAAATTATAATTAAATTAGATTCTCCAGAAACTATTACAAATGTTGTTGCTCCTTTTAATACAGATATTAGTACTTTTACAATAAATGGAGATCCAGATACTATCTATCAAATTAACTCTGTTTTAGAACCAACAGCTGTGTCCTCAATTACTCTATCTATAAATAATTTTATAGAACCAATTCCTTTCTCAAGTAGAATGTCAGAGGATTTACAAGAGGACTTTGTTGGAGAAGGACCTGTAGAAGATGGATATGTACATCCAGAAGATATATACCAACGTACTAGATTAGAAGTAGGTCCTTTAGGTCTTGCTCTTAAAAAATATTCTCTAACAAAAGAAACTATTCTAGGACCTTACTATTGCTCTGCTGGATCTATCTCTAGTATAAATTTTAATGCATATGAATCATTAATTGGGGCTGCTCCAGATGACCAATCTTTTAATTATAAACTTATTATTAATAATACAGAATATGATATTGTTCCAACCAATAGAAGTGGTACATCAGTTCATACTTATAGAATAAATTCAGCTCTTTCGGAAGACGCTAAAAATAGTCCTTTATATACGAATACTTCTTTTATAGATGTAGAAAATCCTCCAGTATCCTGGCAATTAAAGGTAACTTTAAATAGCTCAGAAGAATCGCAAGCAAGTCCGTTGCTTGATGGAGTTAACTTTACATACACTACTTCACTAGCCGGGGGAATAAATGTTTAGACTACACCAAATAAAAGAAAAAATAATTAAGAATTTTCTATTAGAAAATGGAAGAATACCAACTGATATTGAACTAGAGAAGATACTTAAAAATATGCAGATGTATGCTCCAACCACTGTACCCATGGTTCCAGAAAAGGATGCTTTAAGTAATTCAGACTTTATTAAAACAACATTACAAGACTTAGTTGTAGACAGAGATGATATTAATAAACTTACAGAAGAATTAAACGAAAAAGCTGATAGAATTCAAAAAAGTACTATAGATGAGTCTAATATGATAATAGACAGGGCTTCTAGTATTTTAACAAAATATAAAGACAATGATTTTAAAACTATTTATAACGAAGTACCTATTCTTCCAGATGGAGCTGATGTCTATAATTATTATGTTGCAGGACCTGCTCCATATTTTGAAGAACCTCTTCCAGGAGAGATACCGAGTTACTCTTCTCAGTATATAGATTTAGATTCTTATAATGTAAGAGCAGGTAAAGAAGGAATTTCCTTAGTAAGAAGCGCAGAGGAAGTATTAATGGCTTCTATGAAAATTACCTCTTACTCTGCTGGAGATCCAGTATTCTTACAAACTATAAATGAGGTTAATCCTATATCAATAACAGTAAGAGGAACAGCTGATCAGAAAAAAGGTATAAATATAACTTTTGATATCCCTTCCTCTACTAAGATATCTACACTTGAGTTGGATGCAGATTCTGCACAAGTAGAAGTATGGGTAGACGGAGATAATCTATTATCTAAATCTATAGACGGAAAAACTACGTTGATAATAGGAAAGGAGATATCTGACTCATTAATATTAAGACTTTATAGTACTGAAAGTATTGTTCCTATATTAATAAGAAATATAAAGATTACAAAGGATGTACTTGGTATAGGTAATTATACTTCTGGAAGATATGTTAGTCTTGATTTGGAAGTATCTTCTGACTATGGAGATCTTTTATTTAAACCCGATGAGTATACTCCCGATAAAACTAGTATCTCTTGGGAATATTCAGCAGAACGCCTATATTGGAAAGCTTTAAATAAGGATGAAGATGGAAAATACTTACCAATAGATTGGAATTCTAAAGATCATCCAGCTGCAGACAATACCTTAGTTATAGAGTCTGACGCTAATGATATACTAACAAGCTTATTTACCATTTCAGAAGATGATCCTAACGGTATAAAAGTTAAAATGGGAAAGGATGCTATATTATTTAGTACTCCAGAACTACTAGGATATTATGCATTTACAACCTACTTAACTCCTATAATGGATTCTGGATATACACTATCTATTTATAATCCACTACTTTCAGGAGAGACTAGGTTAATAGATACAATTAATGTATCCTCAGAAGGATTTGGGTACTCTGCCCCAGCAGGAGAAACTATTAGTGTAGATCTTCCAGCTGGTACACACAAAGTAGAGTTAGTATTAAAACAAACTGATGATTTTAATTTGGACGAATATAGTTACGATAGCAAAGGAATTTTAAAGGTTTTATCTGAGGACTTCTTAGTAGATTTTTCTTTACTATTTACTGAAGATATATATGGGCAAACAGTTGATGTTGCAATACAACCTTATAGTTTAACTCAAACTTCTGTTTCTAAGCTAAACCATCACTCCACACAAGAACTTCTAGATAGATTTGTCTTAGATGCCCAAAATAGAGTATTAGTTAGTACTTTATTTCCCGGATCTCTTTATGATATAGTGCTATTAACAGATACATACAATACTACTTCTCCATTATTAATACCAAATGAGCTTCACTATTTTTCTGGAGACGGTAATTCTGCTTGGGAAGTTGATATGTACCATACACCTACAGGAGATGTTACTTTTAATGATGATCAAAGTACAAGTACCCCTTCTGGAGCAACAGTAACTGTTCCTAGCTCTAAGGTAGATACTACAAAAGTAGAAGACTATGTTGAATTTTTAGAGTATTCTGGGGAGGATGCTATTGCGGAGTTTACTCTTACTGAAATTCCTACAGCATGGGCGGATACAAATATAATTGCAGATAATTTAAATACTGATAGCGAGCTACTTGCTGGGGGTACTTCTACTGAAACAATAACTTTTGCTGCAAATGAGGCTACTCCTGCAGCTCAGGAGTTAACGTACTTTCCTATTATAAGTACTATTACTTTGGTCCCAAGCGAAGGCGATACTGATGCATATACTTATGTCTATGACCCCAGTAATAACAAAATCACAGCAACTAGAGAAGATGATACTGCAGGAATTATTGATATAAGTTTAGTTTATGACTATGCGTCACCTCAAGATGATGATGTGGAACTACTAGTACATAATATTGCTGAAGAATTAACAGTATTATATGGAGGTAAAATAACATTAACTAGAGAACCAACTACAGCATCAGCAATCACAGTAACTTTTGGAACAACTTCTACAGGTAGTCCATATACTGCAACATTAGCTGATGGATATTGGAGTGTTGCAGATGTAACTAATACTGGAGCAGAAGAAGGAGACAAAGTTTTTGTTGAATACCAAATAACTTCAACTAGTACTCTAGATGGAAAAACATTAACCATATCAAATTTACCAGTAAATGCTACTACTAAAAAAAGCTATACAGATGCTGCTACTATCACTAACCCTGTTGCAGATTCTGAACTAGTTTTAACTCATCCAGCTTATGATAATGCTGCAATATCTGATGTAACAATCACAGTAAATGATATAGTTAAATGGGATGGTTCAGCTGGATTAACTCCGACATTGTTAGGAAATCTTTTAACTGTAGATTTATCCTCTCTAGAAACCGATCCTCAAGAACCTTTAAGTGTATATATAACATATCTTTCATATGAACATGAAGAACCTTATAAACTTAGAGTAGAGTATGATTATTATGGAAAAGAACCATATACTTTTAGTTATACTTTTAATCAAGTTATTCCAGCAGATATGGCTACCGTATATTCTAACTCTACTATGTATAATAATTTCTATGACATATCTTATTATACAAGCGAAGGAGCATGTTATGTATCTAGTGCAGATGGAGAAACTACAGAGTTTACTCCTGATTATTTAACTAAGATAGCCTGTGAAGCTGCTGAAGGATCCTGGCATACTTCTTTATTTTTAAAGGCAGAACTAGATAGCAATGGAAAAGATACACCCATCATAAGGAGATTGCGTTTTGATAGACAATAGTCAACAAATGAAACCGTACAGAGCTAGAGCGGGCTTTCCGTTATCTAGTTCTCAGTTTGATGATATTTTTGATTCAGCTGTATATGATATAATAGTAATGTTAACTCAAGATATTGCATCTATGACAGCTATATTTAAGACTAATTCAGATATTCTTTCACGAGTAGAGGCCCTAGCTTTTAGGGAATTTAACAAAGATATAGATTTTGTACAGAAAGATCACACTGAAAATTGGAGAACTTTATAATGGGTTATAATCCTTATGATTGGGGCGAACAACTAAATCCCGATAAAATAAATGAAAAAGCTAAACAGATCCATAGCCTTCTTAGTAAAGCATATAACTATAATAATTTATTAAAAAGAAGACTTGGTGTAGTAAATACTGCCTTTGAATGTGTTTCTGGTTTACTACGTATTACTCAGGATATAGCTGGAACTTCAGCTGATATAACAAAAGCAGTAAGTGCTTCTGGTGGAACTGTAGCTGGGAATTGGACATTTAGTGATTGGCAGGACGCAACTGTATTAAATCAAACTTATTCTTCTATAACAAAAGTAGAAGTTGGAGCAAGTGCTGGTACCTTGGTGGAACAAGCTGTAACTACTAATTATACAGTGGATGCTACCACTGGAACTATTTCCTGGGTAGTAATACATGATAATGTAGGTTCTCCAGTATCTGATGGTGACTATGTTTTTAGAATAACCTATGTTTATGATCTATCTTCAGAGGTTCCTGAGTCTTATAAGGCATATAATCGTCCTATTTCCACTACTAAGAGAGAAATTTATATAGGTGGCCAAGCTTTTTTTGATCCAGGTCTCTACACAGGCTTAACTCTAGACGCCTCAACCGATTTAGTAACAGATGGTACTAACTTAGTGTTAGATCTTGTAGCAGATGAGGTGGCAATATCAAGGATACCTTTAACTACTAATCAATATGGGGAAAAGGAACCTGCTACCGGAACAACTTTTACTAGTTCGCATTTCGATGAAAGAAATTTATGGTTAACACTAAGTCCAGATGGAGTATGGGCAGAAAAGACTTCTGCTAATACTGGAGAATTTCTTATAGACTTACCAGATACGTTAACTCCTTATTTAAATAGATTAAAAGTTACTCCAATTCCAGGAACACAGTTTAGATTCTATTATGCTACTGGAGGAACTACCTTTCAAGAACTAACACCAGAAAATCAGTATGTTAGAGGTACACAGTTTTTTTATATAAATAAAAATATATTTAATGGAAATTTAAAAGTACAACTAGGAGGACAAGCTTTAGGTGGAGGTCTATATGGATATGGTATTAATCAAATACATGCTCATTATTTACCATTTAAAGATACAGGAACTTTAAAAACTAAACTAACCCTTCCTGCTGCCGGTGGCGGGACTTTAACAGATGTAATTTCCGGTGACTTAGGGGATTCTATAAGAATAAGAATATCAGAGAATGACTATGCAGGAGGAGGGACAGAAGTGATGAAATATGATTCGGATATAGATGGATCTCCTTTTACTGGAGGGAGTATAAGTTTTGATGATCAAGATTTATATCTTCAAATAGATATGACAAAAAAAGATGGTACTAGTCCCACTTTACCTTTTTTAATACTTAAATATCAGCCTAGTTAGGCTTAAGGAGAAATAATATGTCTTCACAATATACTGTTTTAGAACGCTTGGCTGCTTTAGAAGCAACTGTTGCTACTCTTGAGACCAAAGTAACTGTACAATTAAAAATTGATACTCTTACAGATACAGTTGGAACTCTCCTTGCTGAAATTGCAACAATTCAAACACAGCTTCAAGTTGTACAATTACCAGAAGATTCTCGCTACTACCTAAGTCAAAATGAACTTGATTTTATCAGACAAGGTATGTCTGATGTTAGTAAGCTTATTGTTGAACTGGAAGATCTAAGGGATTCCCTAGTAAGACTAAATTATAGCAAGCTTTAGGGGGGAATCTTAGCCAATGGTTTCTTATACCCTACGAGCTAACCATAGGGATACTTTTAGACTAGTTCCTGTCGGAAGTTCCAATCCGGATGAATATTATCATATTCCTACCAATTCGGATGGAGAAGCTTCTTTCGAGGCTATCGCTCAGCAGTATTATATATACTGTCGGCCAGCCTATATCTATGATAGCTGGTTTCTAGTAGATCCCGCTATACTAGATGAATTTGTATATCTCAGAACTAAAAATCCACTTATTAATGAATTTGGAATTTTAGATCTTTCTCTCCCCAGTATAGTATTAACTATAGATATAGTAGATTCTATTGTTTATGTAAAAGCAAACGATACTGTAAATGTCACTGTTGGAGCTTATATTAATGGAATTCCAGCGGGTGCATTAGCAGCTCCTCCAACTGTAACCCTTTATAAAGCAGATGATACGTCGGTGGGAACACTCACTCAAGGATCATATGATACCGCTAATCCCCATTTATATAACTATAGCTATACTTTTACTAGCCTAGTTTCTGCTGATCAAACTAATTATTATTTTGAAGCAGTCCCTTCTGAGGCTAATTTATCATCAGTACAATCTAGTGAACTAATCTATGATACTGTTTCTCCTGTTATTACAAGTGTAGGAAGCGCTGGAGCATTCTTCCTATCATCTGCTTCTGCTGGTTCTTCTGTTGAAGATGATTATACCAATATCTCTACTATCATTGCTGTAATTCCAAGTACAGCCGCAACCGACAATTCTAGCGGAGTAAAGTCCTACTATCTACAGCCTTATATGAGTAATACCTATGTAAGCCCTACCTATCCTACTGGTATGAAATTTTTGGAGGATAGTCCGTCAGGACATGCTAATCAGTATAAGTTTGAGGGAAATATAAATATATCTTTTGATGGGGATCCTGAAGATTTAACATTTACTCCTGCTACTGCTGGAAACGATGATTATATTGTTGATGCTTCGTCTGGCTTTGCTACTGATGGATTTGTGGAAGGTCAAACTTTAACAGTTGCTAATACTTCCTATAACAATGGGATATATACTATACTTTCTGTAGCAGTTGATGGCTCCAAAATTTTTGTAAGTCCAAATTCTTTTGAAAATCTTGAAACAGGAGTAGCAGCAACATCACTAGACGCCACTCATGGAAATCTTCAGACGTGGCTCCAGCCCTCAACAAATATATTTAGTACAACTCCTTTCTATATAACTTTTAAAGATGGAGGTACTTACTATACCGAAA
>CALBXV010000189.1 GCA_937890045.1 uncultured archaeon | reverse complement strand
CGTCGCAGATGTCAACTACGTTTAATTCATAGCAGATTAAATAACGAAAAAAGGTTGGGAATTTTTCCTGACCTTTTTTTGTGCCTACTTGATACTTATTATAGAATAGAAAGGGAGTAATGACGAAATGTGGTATAGAAAATGTCCAATATGTAATGGTGAAGTGAGTTATAGTAATAAACGATGTTGGTATAATGCCAATAGAACAGGCACAAAGTGTAAACCATGTCAATCAAAATTAAATGGGGATCATTTTAGAGGTAAAAAAAATCCAAATTATCCAAAAACTCGAAGGAGTAAATTAGATAAAACTGATTATTATAAACATTGTAACGATTGTGGAAATATATTATATTATTCGTCCAAGTGGCATCTAACAGAATCCATTAGGAATAATACTGTATGTGATTCCTGTGCAAATTACAAATATGAAAAAACGTGGAAAAATGTAATAACAGAAGACCACATAAAAAGCATGAGAGCAACTAAAGCAGGTTTTACTTCATGGGAAGAATACAAACAGAAATATCCTTCCAAGAAAATGTATCAAAATGAAGTTAGACGATTAACCAGAAAACAACCTCTTCACATACTACCAAACTATTCAAAATTAGAAGAAAATTGGGGAAAAATGGGAGTAGATGGGGCTTACCAAGTAGACCATATAGTTTCAATAGATAAAGGTTGGAAAGATATGATACCGGCCGAAGAAATAGCAAACATTTCTAATTTACAGGTTATGAAATGGGAAGATAATTTACGAAAACAGTAGATCCTGATATTTATAATCAGAAGGGAACACATTTGAGTTCCCTTTTTTATTGCTTGTATATTTATAGTTGAGTAATAATATCTTTTTTAGGAGAATATAATATGGAAGCTATATGGCCAGGAAGTGGTTCAGCAGTAAGTGGAAATACACCATTTGGGTTGTATGATAGCGATACAACATTTCAGTCTGATGCACCAAAATTTGCAACTTGGGCATCTCGTAGGCTGGGTTATCCAATTATGGCAATTGAGTTACAAGATGTACAATTTTATACTTGTTTTGAAGAATCTATTACAGAATATTCGGCACAAGTCAATCAATTTAATATTAGAGAGAATTTACTCTCATTAAAAGGTCAGGCAACAGGTTCAAATGTCACTCATAAGGTCGTAACACCAAATTTATCCAGTAATATTAGAATTGCAGAACAATATGGTACAGAGGCAGGAGTAGGAGGAACAGTAGATTTTAAGAGTGGTTCTATTACTGTGGATAGTGGTTCACAAGTTTATGATTTAAATTCATTATGGGCAACACCATCAGAAAGTGGGGAAGCTATAGAAATTCGTAAAGTATATTACGAAGCGGCACCGGCAGTTCATCGATATTTTGACCCATATGCGGGTACAGGAGCTGGTTCTTATAATATGTTAGATAGTTTTGGTTGGGGTGGAATGACCCCGGCTGTTCAATTCATGATGATGCCGATATACGCAGACCTTTTGAGAATACAAGCAATTGAGTTTAATGACCAAGTAAGAAAATCAGCATATACATTTGAATTGAGAAATAATAAAATAAGAATTTTTCCAAATCCAGTATCAAGTTATAAGTTGTGGTTTGAATATATCTTAAAAGGTGATAGGGATAATCCATTACAGACTCAATTTGGTCAGGGAATAAGTAGAGTTTCTGATTATTCTAATGTTCCATATGATAATATGCAATATCAATATATTAATGATGTTGGTAAACAATGGATTAGGAAATATGGACTTGCGTTATCAAAAGAATTACTTGGAATGGTTAGAAGTAAATATGGTTCTATTCCAGTTCCAAATGCAGAGACAACTCTTGACGGTGATACGTTACGAGGAGAGGCAACAACAGAAAAAGAAGCTTTGGTAATTGAACTTCGCGAAAATCTTGAAGCAGCAAGTAGAAAAATGATGTTAGAGGCAGATAGTGAAGAATCAACTCGATTACAAGAAAAATTACAAAAAGTTCCATTACCAATTTACATAGGATAACATTATGGCAGGACGATTTTTACCACAAAGAGATTTAAACGTCTTTGAACGGGTAAATAAAGAACTGATTGGTGATCTTAGACTCGGCAAAGACGGGATAATAAATCAACAAGTAGTTCTTTATAAAGTATCAGTTCAAGATACTCAAACAAATATGTATGGTGAAGCCGCTGATGGTAAGAAGTGGAAAGATGGTGTTAAGTTTGCCTGTTTAGTAGATGCAGCTGATTTTGATTGGAATAATGATGAATTTGGACCAGACGAACAACAAAATGCAGATTTTCATATTTTACGACAGTCTCTTATTGATTTATCATTAGTTCCAGAACTTGGTGATGTAATTGAATGGAATTGGGCATATTTTGAAATTCAATCTATAAATGAAAATCAACTCATCGGAGGATTACAGGATAATAATTGGACTGTGAGTTGTGGAACATTCAGAGTTAGATTTTCTAATCTTAACATTGAAAGGATACGGAGTATCTAATGGCAAGACAAAAACCAGTACCAAGAAGTCAAAGAAAAATTGTAAATCGAGCTCTTCAACATAAACGAGAAGATACTATACAAGATGTATCAGTAAGTTTGATGGACATGGATAGTGCAATTATGTTCTATTTTGAGAATGTTATTAAACCATCAGTTGTTGAAAATGGTGAAACTGTAAAAGTTCCTATAATGTATTCTTCTCCCGAAAGGTGGGCCGCAGTTCAAAAAACTGGTTTTATGAGGGATTCTAAACGACAGATTATATTACCTGTTATAGCATTCAGACGAACTGGAATGGAAAAAGATGATACAATGTCAGTTGATAAGATGGATCCTGAAGAACCAAAACTTCATTATTCTTTTGAACGAAAATATAACGCAAATAATAGATATGATAATTTTACAGTTCAACAAGGATTATTACCACAAAGAGAATACTATAATGTAGCAATGCCAGATTATATGGTGTTAAGTTACGATTTTATCGTTTGGACTCATTATATTGAACAAATGAATAAATTGATTGAAAGAATTAATTGGTCTGCAGGTTCTTATTGGGGTGAACCCAATAAAATGAGATTTAGAACTAATATTGATAGTTATTCAGATGCAACAGAGGTTGCAGACGCAGAAAGAATAATTAGAACGGAGTTTAGTGTTACTCTTAAAGGATATTTGATACCAGAGGCATTTAATGAGTTAGCAGGACCTCATACGATGCAAAAATATATTACTCCTAAACGAATTGTAATGGGAATGGAAACAGATGTTCCTGTTGCACCGTTAATGGATGAATTACTTGGGGGAGATACGTTTCCGGGAGCAGCATCACAAGTATCAGCAGGTGGAACTGAAGTTATTACTTTGGCCAATCCATTTACTCTATCGTCTGGAACTGGTATAACACTTACTAATGATGGAGAATCATATAATGGTTCAGCTGAAATATCTCATCAAGTATCTATTGGTCAAGAGGTTGCAATAACTGATAATGTTCAGTTTAATGCAGTAACTTCATCTGCATTTTTAATTGGAGCTAGAACTTTCACAGAGTCAGGGGTTGATGGAAATTGGGCGATTACTGGTTCTTTATCTATGACTTCTGATCTATCGGTTACTGGTGATGCAACCATAGAAGGAACTTTAACAGCACAAGAATTTCATACGGAATTTGTGAGTGCATCAATACTTTATACAAGTGGTTCAACTCGATTTGGTGATACTCTAGAAGATACTCACTATTTTACGGGTAGTATGTATGTAACAGGTTCTTGGGGCATTAATGGATCAAATGATATAACTAAAATAACAAATGATGTAACTCTTGCAGAAAGTAGTACAACTTCATTGGCAACTGAAAACGCTATTAAAACTTATATGGATGTTACTGTTGCAAATACAGATTCAAGATTACAATATTTAAGAAAACAATATGTTAAAATATCTACCACTTTAGTTGGAAATAGTACAGCAAGTTTTTCAGCTGTAACTGCATCAGTACCGGCCGCCGTACCGGGATTAGAAGCATTAACATCTACAACTGAACACGATTTTTTATTTTTTATTAATGGTCAATATATGGAACATGATGCACTTGAAATACAGCAAGCCGCTTCTTCTTTTTATCTTAAAGTAGATATAGATTCTATTGGATATGAACTTGAGAGTGATGATGAGATACTGGCATGGGGTAAATTTGACTCGTAGGGGTATATAATGGCAGTAAGAAGATTAAAATTTCCACTTACAATTAATCAAGGAACAGGAGTAACTGTTTCTAATAGTGGAGTACCTTATGACGGAGTTACATTTCTTGTACAACAATTATCTATTGGACAAGAAGTAGCTACAAATTCAAATGTACAATTTAATACGGTATCTGCATCTGATTCAGTATTGGTTGGTTCTGAAACCTTTACAGATACAGGAACTACTGGTGATTTTACTGTTGATGGTACTTTGGTAGTTAATAGTAATTTAACTGTACCTGGAAATGCAACAGTTGGTGGAACTGTAACTGCTGAAGCACTTTTAGCGGAATATAATACTTCTGCGGCCATATTTAAGTCGGGATCTACTCAATTTGGTGATTTAATTGATAATACACATTATATGACTGGGAGTGTTTATCAAAGTGGTTCTATATCATTAAATGAATATACGATAAATGAATTTTCAAATGATACGGACTTAACTGATAGTAGTTCAGTTTCATTACCAACTGAAAACGCACTTAAAACCTATGTAGATGCACAGGAACTATATATTAGTAGACAACAATATGTAAGAAAGAATTTTTCAAAGAAGGCTGATAGTATAACTAACAACACTGCCAGTTTTATTAGTGTATTTTCAGCATCAGCTCCATCAGGAATGGTAAGTACTAATGAAAATGATTATTTATTTTTCAATAATGGACAAATAATGGAACATGATGCATTAACTATACAACAAAGTGGTTCAACTTTTATGTTGAAAGTGGATCCAAGTAGTATAGGATATAATTTAGAATCTGCTGATGAAATTATAGGGAATGGAAAATTTGAAACTTGATGATTTACAAGCTTATTGGAAATTAAATGAAAATCACGGCACCATTGCATATGATTCAAGCGGTAATGGTAATAATGGCACCGTTGATGGGGCTACTTGGAAAATACAATGATTAAATTAAAAGAATTATTAAATGAGGATGATTACTTAAAAGATGCGATGAATAATGGTAAAAAAATAT
>CALBXV010000188.1 GCA_937890045.1 uncultured archaeon | reverse complement strand
GTAGATGTAGATGAGGATGGACCCTTCATAGTAGCAGAGGAGGTCATATGGCAGAATCCGATATAAATAAACTCGATCTCCCATTAATACAACGATTACAAGCGAGACTTAAAGATGCAGAACATATAATCAAAGCTGTTATAATACGTAAGGACTATGTTACCCCTACATATGTCGCTAGAATGTCTCAGGAATATGGGGACAAGTACAAATTGGAGATATAGCCATGCACAGATTAGCATTAGACGAAGAAATTAAAAAGGTAAGAATTACTGAAGAAGAGCATAGACTGATGGTAGAAATAATAATTGAAGAAATTTTATCATTAAAAGAACAACAAAAAGAGCTTGATATTGGTCCTGATGGATTGGATTTTATAGAGAAAGAAATAAAATTAGCTAAAAGTATTTTACAGAAAATATCAAAAGAAAATATTCCTAAACCAGCATCATTCGATGACTTAGAAGGTGACCCTATAAACAATGCAATTCGTAAAGACGCACCTGACCTACCTACAGACAAAGAAATGCAAAAAGCAATAGAGAGAGAAACAAGCAGTAGAATGGGACAAGCAGGTTGTCGAGGAGGAGACTGTGATTAAAAAAGAAATCCCGCGTACAACCAAAGTTGCCAAGAAGTCTTGCTCAAACTATACCAGAGATGATACGTGTGCAGGCTTTATGTTTCACTTCAATAAAGAAATAAGTGCACTAGTAACATTCATTGATCCTGATTTTGCAGACAAACCTTGTACTGTAGAAGAAGGATGTGATTTCTTTGAAGATGTAGTAGTTCAAGGGATAACAGGGGTGTAACAACCTCTGTTATCTCTCTTTTTTTTTACTTTAAAACTAATAATAGGAAGGAAAGAATTATTCATTAAACTCATCATATATTTCTTTAGCAAGAAATGCTAGTGATACAGCTCCACCCAATCCTGCCAATAATCCTTTACCTATCATTGCTCTTTTTGGAAAAAATTTCTTTTTATAAGCAGCTGACGATTTTTTAAGTGACTCAGATGTTGATATCTCTTCATGTCTATCCACAAGCTTTCTATAATAATTAATATTCTGTGGGTTTGAATATATTGTTACATTTCTAGGTTTACCTTTCTTTTTTCCTGTCTGTGTTGTAGTCACTACTGTTGGCTTGATACCCCTATTACCTCTATTCCTTGTGTCTCCTACAAAATCTGGATTAGTCTTAGTAGTTTTCGTGTTTAATTTCGGGACTTTTTCTTCTGCATAATATTTCTCAGCTTGTTTCACATAAGAATTAGGGTCTAACTCATCTGGAGTCATATAATTCATTGTATCCTTACCTGCCTTCATAGAAAATAAATCTCTTTTATCAGAAGGGATTATTTTAATTTTATTTGTTGCCTCATCATATATACCTATTGCATTATAACCACCCCAATCATATACAGGCTTCATAGAAGGAGAAAAGTTTATTGCTATCCTCCGATATCCTACTTTATTATTTAACATTCTTATATTTCTTTCATCTGGTAAAATCAATCCACTCTCAATAGCTGCATTCTTAAACTTATCAAATGAAGGTTTTCCTACTATCCTATCTTTTGCTAAAGACCCTAAAACTGCCTGATAAAATGGTCTATGAAATTTTACTCCATGATATGCATCTTGTAATCCCGGTACATTAGCATATTTGACCCATTTAATAGGGATTTTCCTCCCTGTAGCATCTGTTTTTTTACCTACTCCCCAAATATCCTTTATATATTTCAATTCTTTTTTCCCCACATCTTGTGCAGCTTCTTTTGCACTAGCAAATATATCGACATAAGGAGCATGTCCTCTCTTACCATAATGTTCTTTGCCTTGCCACCATGCTCCTTTTATTGCGTAATATGATCTACCTCTAGGTGATCTAACGCCTTTTCCCATCATTTTTTGATTAGCATAGTCACTAGTTAGCTTGGCATGCATTTTTTTACCAAGAGTATTAGTATTCCTACGAGAACGAGATAATACTTTTTTATATTCATTACTGCCCGGAGTTAATCCCCTCAGCTCTTCTAATGTTCTAGCTACTTCATTATCAAATGCATTTAAATGTTTTTTAAAAGAATTATATGTTCTATTAGTTAATCCTGTTTCGTTATATGCTTGCTGACTCCCAAAATTCATTGCATCCATAGCAAAACTTGCAACACCTTTCACGCCTTCATTAACAGCTAAAGCATATTGCTTTGCTTGGAATAATGGTGCAGGCAATAAACCTCTCTTGTAAAAAGATTTAAGAAAATTCTGATTACTATCTAATACTTTCTGTCTGAAATGTGGATCAGAAAGAACATTAGCAGCAGTCTTCCCACCAGCTGCAAGACCTATCATCCCTAACAATCCTGCTGCTGTATTAGCTGGAGTTAATAACTTATTATCGTGACTCATTTTTTCAAAAATTTGCTCAAAAATTGAAATCGGTTTTTACAAAACTTTTTCCCTGGTTCACAACTTTTCAAACACTTTTCAATCGAACTACAAATAGTTCAAAAGTCCTCGAGGTCCACGCTTCTCTTCCTCTTGCTCTGCCTTATAAGTCCTAGCAAAGCCCATATAAGGTAGCCCAGTGAGCTTCTCCACACTTCTAGCAGGATTTTCAAGGATACTACCGGGTCCTACAACATCCCTCAATATTCTACCAAAAGGAATCATTGTCCATAAATAATATTCAGATAACCTAGTGTAATCATCTGTTACCATACCTTTAAATAATGGAGGTAATAATCTCAAAGCAGGCGGAGTTATAACTTGCAATGGTTGTAGTGGAGCAGGATAAGTTCCAAAGAAAGCACGATCACGCTCTCTCTCATCTCCAAACATCATAGCAGCAGTGTCCTCAAACCAATTCCAGGGGGATGGAAGAGCAGCCTCAAATATAGAGTAAGGAAACATATTTGCTAGACCCAGCATAAACATATCAGCTACTGCTAATCTCTTTAAACGATCAAACTCATCAGTACCGGGATTAAACCCACGTATCTTTGCTTCTCTAAGAACATCATTTCTAAAACGTACAGAGTTCCACGCCCAAGTTTGAAACCTACTATAAACTTTACCAACATTACTTCTAGAGAAAGCAGGTCTAAAAGGAGCACTGTACAAGAACTGCGTACCCTTAACACCCTTCTTAGCCATCTCAATTAAGGTAGGATTATTATAATCACTGATCATTCCACCAAACTTTTCACTAGCCTTAAGATAATGAGCAACAAAAGCATCACGTCTTAATGTACGCTCTGGTCTACGCATAAACCATGCAGCCTTATTAAATATTGACTCACTAATACCATTCTTACTTGCTATTCTTAAAATATTCTTATCAGGTATATCAGGATCATTCTTCAAAGCTCTCACAGTTTCATTGATTGTTCTCTGCCAAGCCTTGCTCTGAACTTGAGGATTAATATTAGCCTCATACATCAAGAACTCTTCAACAACTCCATGACTTTTCACCCAGTCATATACATCTTCCATCTTATCCCACTCTGGATTGACTTTAAGTTTTAAATATTTTATACTCCTCGCATTCTTAAAGTTTTCATAACCGGTACTAATTAATGTATGTACTGTACCACCATAAAGGTTAGCTACCATACTCTTAGGATGAGCAAGCAATGATGCAAGCTGATACTTAGCTTCTAGCTGTCCAAATTTTCTCAGGCTACTAAAGTCAAGGGTGTCTAATTCTTTAGGCACATCCCCAGAAATAGTAATAGTTTTTTTAGGAGTTGCTTTAGGTTTAGGAGCACGTGCATTTAATATTTCTGATAAAGCTCTAGCTTGAGAAACATCGGTAGATGCAAATTTATCAGTTAAAGTTTTATTAGCAGCCTTACCAGCTAAATCATTTATAAGATCAGGATTTTGCTTAGCCCATCTATTCCAAAGTTTTTTATATTCTCCATATAAATTTACACCAGCATCTTTTGGAGACTTACCTTTCCCTTCTTTTATACTAGCATAGCCTTTAACATCTACCTGATAATGTTCTTCTATAGTTCTACCGTCTTCAAGTCTTGCATTTAAAGCACTAAATCTTTTATCTCCAGCAGTACTAACTTCATATTTCTCTTTAGTTGGTGCATACCTTGACCATTTATACTCAATAGGAGCAACTTCCTCAGCTTCCTGAGTAATTGTAACAGGTCCTTTACGTTTTCTCTTATCTAACCCAAGCTTTTCCCTAAGCCTATTCATTCTTTTGACCCATAAGTTATCAGCAAACCAAGCATAAGCTGTACCTTTAACACCATAAGAAGGATCATTAAGAATATGCTTAGGTATATTAACCGGTGCACCACCTGCTTCTTGAGAATAGAGGTCTAAATAATCTCCCCATCTATGCACCAACTCTTTATCTACCCCCTTCTCAATATAATCCTTTCTAAACTGGTAGGTAGCATCCCGTGCACCTATCTCAGCTATCTGTTTATTAAAACTACCAATAATATTTTTAACATAAGTTTCATAAGCTTGAGGCTCATAGCTCCACCCACCAATATGAGTTTCCCTCTTAAACTGATTGCCTACTCTCCTATTCTTCATGAACTGATTAAATCCTTCATCCAAGAGAGCCTTCTTTTCCCTACCAATACCAGACAATACTTTACTTACATCATTCCAAGACTCAGTTAACTGGTCACTGCTAACCCAATCACCGGTGAGCTGCTTGAACCTAATAATAGCAGACTTTAAATCATACTCTCTCTTCTTTACATCATCACCATACCTGGGGTCCTTTGCAATGGATTGTATATACCTTAACATACTTTCCGATGCTTCCTTGCGATCAAACATCATATGGGGGACATAACTCTCATACTTTATAGTACCAGTCCCTATAATTTCTGATGGAACAGTCTCCAAAGCTCTTACCAAACCTGAACTAGCTAGCTTTCCTTCCTGTGCAAGCTGATGAATCTGTAAGTATCTTGTAATCTTTCTTAGGTTATCTATCCCAAGTTCCATAGGAATATCTTCATTTAATCTTGACATCTTCTGAACATCTTTTAGAAAAGTATCCCTTAGCTCTCCTAATTGCTTAATTCTTATCTTGGCTACTGCCTTGTCCCCCTTCTCCGGTAATACTGACTCAAGCTCCCCAAGATATTTATCAGCCAACACTTTATCACCTGTAAGCCACTTATGATACCTTTCATTCTGCTTAGTCCTCTGCTCTATCATCCTTTCGACTACTTCAAAGCCAGACAAAGATTGAGTAACAGTCTTCTTCCCTATCTTATGCTTAACAATATATGTTTTCTTTTTTAAGTTGTGCCAATCACTGGATTTAATTGCTTCTCTAAATACCCTAGAATATTCTGACATAGCAGCCTTATGTTTACCCGGCTCTCCTGCTAATTCTCTGTTTAGCTCTGCTAAATACCCACCAAGAGGAGCTTTGTTTAAGTTATCATCCATTCTAACTCTTCCAAACCTCTCCATCATTGCACCGCTAACACGATACAACTCTGAACCATCCTCTAGTCCATACAGATAAGGACCTAACTCATCTTCCATTAGTTTTTTATTCTGATCAAACACAGCAGATGTACGCTCTTGAGACTTATGATATAAATCTCTTATCTCATTAATTATCTGAGTAGGCTTAGTTACCTTGCCGGTAACAATGTTACCTCTCTTATCTTTAAAGGTACCAATAGTTTCTATTCGTTTAATTTCATAACGCATCAACTCTTTATTAATAGCTTCAGGAAACAAGTACTGATGTCTCTTCGCAAGTTCTGGGAATCTTTCTGGGTGCTTCATAGTCCCCATGTGCCTAGCAAGAAAACTTCCATCTCTTATTTCTTGTAGATAATTATTAAATGCTTTCCAATCACGAAAGGTCATAGCATTCATATCTTTCTCCATTACTCCTCTAACAAACTTATTAAATTCTACTCCAATAAGTTCTTTGCCAAAGTTATTACTAATATGATCTATAATACTTGCAGCCAACTCAGCTTCTTCTTTCTTAAGCTTACCTTTTGTAAGTCCTTCAAATGGTGCAATCTCATCTATATATTTCTGCTCAGTTCTGTCAAGATTGTTAGTATTGATAGACTGTATCTTTACTCTGTCCCCATTCTCATCAACAATACTTTTTACATCCACAGCTGCTTGTCCCTCTTCCCCTAACCTTTGTATCTCTTTATCTGTTAAACGTACAGCAGTCTTGTTAAATAATTTATCATAAGAGTTCAAGTATTCCTTTAAGCTAGCATCGGAAACAGCTGTGCTACCGAAACCTACCCTAGAAAGATGTGTCTGTTTACTTCGTTCTTCTAATGTTGCTAAATATTCTTGGACAGGTTTACTTGCTAAGCTTTCCTCGCTCCATGTCTTCTTCATGGTTTTAACTGTTTCTGCCGTACCTCTTTCAAAAGTACCTAACATCATCTGGTCAAATAAATTTCTTTCCGCAGCTGTCTTTAAAATCTCTGACTTATATACCTTCATCATATTATCTAGCTTAGTTTTATTTGCAATGGGACTCTCTCCCTCTTTTGCTATATCTCTCTCAGCCTCATACAATCTTAAAGATTCTTTTTCTGATATCTCTTCCCCTCTTGCTTTATGCTCTTCTTGAATACCTTTAGCAGTAATACCCTCTCTTGATTTCCTATAAAAGTCATCACTCTTTCTTTTAAATCTCTCTGTCTCCTTATGTATCTCTAATACTCTCTTCTGATCTCCTACTTGATCAGCGTACTTTCTTATTAATCGAAACGACACAACATCAGACATATCATTAACAAGAAAATCCTCTCCCTTTTTTACATAGTCTGCCAACCATGCAGCTCTTTTAGTATAATTAGTTTCAGGAGTAAGACCTAAATCCCAACGATCAATATTTAATTCTCTTCTATATCCATCGTAAGTATGTAATCCTCTACTAAAAATATCTTCCACAACATCAGACTCTGGAATCCTCATACTAGTTCTATTCAATGCTTTCTGTAGCCAATTATATTTTCCATCTTCAACATCTGCCTGATGCTGCACATATATTTTTGCTAACTCCCGCTTATCTACTCTATTGAAAAGAGAATCTCCATAATCTAACTGCCTAACATCAGCAGCTACCTTACCAAGTAATGTATTTCTATTCTCTTCTCCAAATCCCGGAGTATATAATCTTATTCTTTTAGTAGGTCTGCCCTTAATTTTTACATCTCTTATAAGCATTCGGCTGGGGTCAGTAATTGCATCCAGCCTATCACGTACTTCATTATAATAATATCTTCTCTTCTGTTGATAGTGTCTCCCATACAGTGCAGAGTTAGCTCCCTGAAATAATTGTATAGGTTTTCTACGTTGTGCTCTCGCATAATCTGCATCACTATTTAATTTATTTGTCTCCACCGTGTCTAATTTAAGCTTCCCTTTTATTACCTTGGGATGATAAGCTTTCCATTCAAATACTTGATTTGCCATACCATCAAAGAAAGCACCTCTTCCTTTTAACCCTGCTTCATCCATAGGATCAGAACCTACAGCAACAGCAGCACGAGCACTCTTTCTACCAGCATCTAACGACTTTGCATCAGTCAATGCTTTAGCTGTCACCCATCTTGTCTTACCATATCCCGTATGTATCTGATATAAATAGTGTCCCTTGGGTACATTTATTGATAACGTCTGACCGGGTTCAACTTCTACCTTTTCTACTCTAGCAGGTAGAGATGCAACAGCTGCATGTGCACCAACAATGGATGCTCTAGTAGTAACAGCAATCCCTAACATACCACGACCCTGTGCTGCAGCCTCTGATGCTAACTGTCTTCTATGAGAAGAAAACAGCAACGCTGGATTAGACATAGCCTCATTCACTCCACCGGAGTCAGGTTCAGCAAACAAATCTTTATACTCAGCTTCTTTATTAGAAGCTTCAGACCCATTCTTGAGCACATACTCATCAGCCTGATCTTTATACATCTTCTTCCATTCTTTACGCATCCCATGTACTTCATCACCAAAAAATACAGCAGCCTTATCACCATCTAAGTCAGCACCACCCAATGCTCTTGTTTTTCTAGGATGCATTAAACCACTAACTCCTTTAACTCCTGTGAATCCCCTAAACTCAAGAACTTGTGCACCTGATAAACTATCCATAGGAGTCCTGACGACTACAGCATTCAATACTTCTTTAGCTTTAGCGAGAGGAATACCAGTTTCCTTGTTTCTAACTGCATCCCACAACTCACTCAAGGTATAGTCCTGCTTCCCAAAGTCAGTCTTTATCCTTAAGTCTTTCCAACCCTCATCAAGAAAAAATATATTATCATTCTTAGCTAATAAACTAGTGTTGCCCTCCTTGTCCGTCCGCTGTTGCATTTCCTTGTCCCAGATACGAAATCTAAAAGACCCACTATTACCAAGCTTAGGTCTAGTAACTTGGTTGACTACAAAGTTTCTAATGGCAGCTCCTCTAATAGGATTAGTAAACTTATGTAGTTGAGAAGCTAGGCTATCAGGTAGTAAACGTACAAGTCTCTCATGAATAGCATTAAATTCATACATCTCCCTAATAGATTCTTGTGCTTCATCTGGAGTAATCTCACCCTCAAGAACCTTATCACTTTCTATTTCTCTATTAATTTTTAATATCTTTTCATACACTTGCGAAGCAAATTTTTGCTCAGGTTTAGATGTCCCATGCATAGCTTCTAACAACTTGGGTAAACCAAAACCATCCATTCTTTCTATCAAAGTTTCAATCATTGCTTCATTTGCTATGGGGTCATTCGTAAATCTTTCAAGTAATGCATTAGCCTCTGCCTCACCTATCATAGCCTTTTGATTAATAGCTTCATACATATCCTTAATGGATTCAGTATTAATATTAGTCCATGCATAAGGCGTAAGGTTACTTAATAACTGCTTGGGTACTCTTGTATCTTTAAGACTAGTTTCTATAGATGCAATCTCACTGTACACTGTCTTCACATCTCCAACAGGCATTTGATGTATCACCGCATCATCCTTACCCTTAGGACCAAACTTTAATTCATCTCCTGCTAACTCATAATCTTGTGCTACCCTTCTCCCTGCCTGCTTTGCACTACTTGTATTCATAATAAAGTGTACATTATTCTTCTTCATCCACGCATCTATCTTAGGAGAAGCTCTGTGTACCCCATATTTGCCCAGTAAAGCCCCCTGGCTGGCACTAGGAGACACGATAAAGCTTTTATTGAACCCACCATCGGTTGGGATGCCAGCGTCCCTATTAAGGGCTTCTAGCCAGTCTGAGCGACCTATTACACCACCGTCCTCGCTCTCTTTCCAGTTAAAAGCAGGGTCTGTCTTCTTTAAAGCAGCCTGATACTCTTTAGAAGTAGTGCCATCCTTGTCATTAACATATATATATCTAAAGGTTCCATCTTCTGCTCCCAAGCCTTCCTGTTTCTCCATGAAACTTCTAGTAGCAGATATACCAGATGTGAACCATATCTGTTGACGCTTATTAAAAGCCTTAGCATTTCCAACAACTTTATTATTTGCACTAGGAAATACATCAGCAAAATCTTTAGGCTGGACCTTACCTACTGATGCCTCAATAGTTTTACCATTCATCTCATAGGTATAATAAATATTAGACAAGAATGCTTTGTTATATAAATCCGAAGCTTCTTTCTTTGTTAGCCCTTCAACATTGGCACTCTTAACACCATATGTATTTATAAATTCTATCCGATCCTTTTCCAATGCTTTAAGAAACTTTACGCCTCCAGCTCCCTTTACGATATCTCTAACTTTAGCTTTAATCATCTGAGGTGTAGCATTCATTAAAGCAGGATGATATCTTAGAAAGTATTGTCTCTGTGCATCGCTCTTACCACCATAGTAATAATATCCTTCAGCATCCTGCATCTTATAATTAAAGCTATTCATCTTAGCTTTCTCTCTAAGATAAGCTGCCTCACCTTGCGGATCATCTGAAAATCTTTCTTTCCATTCCTTAAAAGAATAATCTTTGACACCATACTGTCCAGTTCGTTTGCTAATATTTTCTGACTGAACAGAAACATGATCTAATATTTTATAAGCTCTGCCTCTGGGTACTGGACGTCCCCACATCTCATTAGCTCTCTCCCATATATCTTCCACATATTTTCTTTCTTCTTTTATTATCCTTTCTGTCTTTCCATAACTAACATTATCTTCCATGTTAATTGTATCATACTTACCATTGTTTCTCTGTATGACTGACATCTGTGGGACAAACTCCTCTCTTAACTGCCTGTTCCCCCAGTTTCTCCAGAAGTTATAATCCTCAGCCGTGGATACTCCATATGTCTTTGTGATATATTTTCTTATAAACTCCTCTGGATGATCACCCTTCTCTTTTATAAATCCTTCTCCTGTCTCCTTCTCATTAGCTCTAAAGGTTTCTATTAATTCATTCCATTTCCCTTGAACATTCTGATAAGCTTCTAATCTTTTACCTCGATCTGGCTTATCAGCAACAGTATATATAGCTTTGTGTTCATCCACATAATACTTAATCTTATTCTTTATAATATCAACAGGCTCAAAGTCTAGGTTCTCAGAGCTGTAATCATGTGTACCCTCAGTTTTATTAACATACTGCTCATCTGTCTCAACTAATTTTTTAAAGGGAGTCTCTCCTGTTTCAATTTTCTCTGCCAGTTCAAGCATCCCTCTCTCTATACGTGCAGGATCAGTAATGAGTTCACCAGTATCCTTATCATAAAAAATACCAGCAACTTCACCAGCTACAGGCAAACCTAATGGTCTATCAACAACTGCAGGCTGTTTCTCTACCCACTTCTGAGTAACAGTATCAAGCTTCTCCCATCCAGGAATAGCTTCCAATGGTTTGCCCTCATGCTTACCACGAAGAACCTTTTGTTGTATAAACTTTCCACCTTGCCTACGATGATAAGGCATCTCATTCATACCAAAGTAAGCACCTAATACATATTCATATATTTGCTCAGGAGTTGTCATTCCTGCTTGTGTAGCAGGTAAACCGGTATATAAAGACGAAGCTAAAGCTCTCAATGCCTTGTCACCTTGAGGACCAAAGCCTTTTATAAGGTTACCTATTCCCCTAAAAGCCAGTCCAGTTTCTGCACCACCTATAAAAGATTTCATCATCTCATCAATGCCACCCCATACAGAGCTAACAGAACTTGCTACACCTAAATGGAATGACCCTTCTACCAAGTCTTTAACAAGAGGCTTCTGCAGGAATGAAATAGCATCACCAGAAGCAGCAGCCCTAGCTCCCTTGGCACTATTCAATACCCTATTAGATATCTTTGCAGCTTTTTCAGTAGCAGCCCTAGCAGCAATCATTGGTAAGGACCTACCTTTTACTGCTCTTGCTATACCTGCTAGTCTAGGCAACTTAGTTACTAAACTAGCTCCGGGTATATAACCCACAAAACCAGCCAAGTGACCAAGGTTACTACCTATAGCTTCCCACTCATTCGTAGGCTTAGACTTACCGGCAAGGGGGAGAGTAGTGAATCCCTCCATAAACCCTTGACCAATATTCTTGATCACACTGCCTATACTTGCTTCTTGATCTTCCTCGTTATATGCAAAAGGAACCTTATAATGAGTAGCATGCTGACCTAATACCTCTAAGATATTAGGCTCAAAGACACGAGGATTCTCCTCGTACTCTTTTATATATTCTTGAGTTTGCTCTGAAGTTAGAGTAGGATTAAAAGAAGGATATGCTGATGCACTATATTCTTCTTGCTCTTCTTCAGGTCTAGGTGGCGCATAAGGTAGTAAAGCCATGCATCAAGGACTTATTTTGCCAGTTTTTTGATACTCTTTGTAATCATCAAATAGTTTTTTTACTTCCCAAACACTAAGACCTGCATTGAGTAACCCCATACCAATACTTGTTGGTATAGCTCCTACTCCACCGGCAACAGCACCTGCTGCTGCTGCAGTAGCTTGTCTAGCTGCAGCTTTTGCCCCAAACCTAGCTAACCTTGGACCCATTACTTTTTTAGCAAATTTAAAGAAGCCAAGAGGTCTCCCTGTAAAATTCTTAAATGACTGACTTGCAAAAATAGCAGAAGCTCCAGCTCTACCTGCTAGTTCGCCCTCGTCACCAGCAACAGCCTGACCAGCAGAAGGAAGGGCAAAAGGAATAATAGCACCGGGGGCTCCTTTTGCTATACCGATAGCAGTTTTAGCTCCGGGTACTCCACGTCCAATACCACCAAGTCCTGCACCTCTGAATCTAGCAGAACCTACACGACCTGCCTCTTTTACAGACTGACCAACGCCAGTCTCAGAAAACCTTCTAGCCCATTCACTTGGTCGGATATTCTGCCACTTAGTTTTTTGACTAGTAGCCCATTTGTTTAATCCAGCTTTTCCTTTTATATTTTTATAATCTTTTCCAAGTAAGGCCTTTTGTTTCTCAGTTAGTTGGTTTTGCCAACCTGATTTTAAAGATTTTTTCGGATCGTTATTTTGGTATAGATTTTTATTCTTTAGAATTTTATTTACATCATCTAAAGCTTTCTGTTTTGTATTGTGGGTACTCCATGCTCCAGCTAGTTCTGCAGCACCTGCTACTGCTAACAATGGAGCACCATACCCTACTATTTTTTCTCCTGTAGTTGATTTAGGAGCGCCACCTGACCTCTCTCCACCCGGACCATAGCCGGGTATCCAATCTTCCCAACCAGTTTCATAACCATGAACATAACCTGTTTGTTTTGCCCAGCTATCTTTGAAATTAGGATCGACATTCTGTAAGTAAAAATTTACAGCATTAGAACCAGCATGAGTATTACCTACACCCCTAAGATAGAGATTGAACTCTTTAGCTGTCATACCCTTAGCTTGCTTTATTCTCATAAGGTCTACAAGTTTCTTCTCTGCTTCTCTTGTAGTAAACTGATTATACATTGCCTCAGCTTTACCCAGATCAGGAGTAATATTTAATCCTAGCTCTTTATTCTTGTCATCCACTCTCTGCCTATACTTCTCCATAAACTCTTGCTTCTTCCCTAGAACACCATAATGACTCTCCATAAAAGCATTCTCATCAAAGACATCACCAATACCAGTAGGTAAATTACCAAGAGTCATAAACTCATCATTCTCAAGATTTGATAAAATATCACCTGATGCAATCACACGCTTCTGTTGATTAAACCGCTCTTGGTTAATTGCCATAGCCTGATCGCTAGCTTTTTTAGACTGAATAAACTGTGCTTCTTTTAATGCCTGAGTCTTTTTATCCATAGCAGAGGGACCACTCTTAAAGGCAGCCATAGCTGCTCCTAATCCACCACTACCCTGAGGTTTAATAGTCTGAGCAAAGGCTGCGTATGGGTCCATTCTATATCTCCCGTTTGCCATTACTTACCTCCTAATCTCCATTTCCATGGGGTGAATAGATTCTTTGCTCTACCACCAAACATTCCTGTCGATAACTTGTTTAACCCTTTACGATATCCGGGCATAAACTTATCCATTCCTTCGCCTAAAAGCTTACCACCACCAATAGCAAGACCGATTGGTCCTAGTACTCCTAGCATACCAGAAAGTCCGCCACCTGCAGCTGTAGTTCCTGCTCCTGTGGCTGTAGTTCCTGCTCCGCCTAATCCAAACATGCCTCCTAATTTCCCCATTATATCCATTCCACGAGTTTGAATGGGGTTCCCACTCGGATCAAGTTCTCCGCCTGCTCTTCCACCAAGCCAATCCTTTATACCACCACCAATAAGTCCACCAATTGCTCCTCCCCATTCGTTTGATTCACCCATATTTGATCTCTCTAAGCCTGCCATACTAGTATTGAGTCCCTGTCTGGCTTGTAGGACATTTCCCATACCTTCTTGTCCCATCTTCATAGTATCCATGCCTAAACTTGCCAAGTTTTTCGTAGCATCATTACCTATCCTGCTCTCACTTATTTGAGATAACTGTGCACCTAAATTACTACCCGGTGATATTCCTCCCATTCCTAACGTCCGATTTATATTCCTAGACTGTTCTGCAGCTAAGTCATGAGCACCGGACATCACATTCATACGCAAAGATGGTGGAATCTTACCTTCCATCATACTACCATATAGACCCTGTTGCTGGTTTAATATATCCCCAACGCCACCACTACCTTCCTCACCCATAAGCATCTGTCTTAGCCGATCGGGAGACATCTGCTGTTGACCCATCAGGTTCATTACTCCACCATAAAATCCACCCTGTCCGTTACTCATTAGTATAGTTCTCCGTGT